>DMKZ01000031.1 GCA_003454065.1 Spirochaetaceae bacterium | reverse complement strand
TCTTCCTCAAGCCGATGACCCTCGACGAAGCCATCACCCGCATGGAAGCCCTCGGGCATAGTTTCTTCCTCTACCTCGACATCGACGACGAAGAAGTCTCCGTAGTCTACAAGCGCCTCGATGGCGGATATGGCGTCATCCAGGCCGAGAACAAATTGAAATAAGGATCCTCCAACGCAATTTGCCGTGCCGTCCATTCGTTGGGCGGCTTTTTGCTCCATGATGCATTCGTGACCGTGAAACCAACGGTTCTATCGGAACAATTGAATCTATGTTTCGCAGTGTTCAAAATGGGTGTATCACATGATACAATCAAAATATGAAAGATTATGATTTCAAGAAGGACATATTCAGAATCAGAAAATACTTCGGATTATCGCAGATGGCGTTCGCGAATGAAGTCGGCGTGAGCCGCATCTCGCTTGCGAGGTGGGAGGCGGGATCCGTTTCGCCAAGCCCCGAGGCGGTGGAACGGGTTTACTCCTACGCGTATGCAAACGGATTGGCCTTAAGCCAAGCGAAAGCGGATTTCTTTCAAGAAGAAAGCCGAAAGCAAATCCTTTTGTTCCATGGCACGGAGGCGACCATCTCTGGCTCCGTCGACCCGTTCCACTCGGTCCCGCCGAATGATTTTGGAAACGGATTCTATGCGGGGACCAACCTGAATCAGGCGGCAACCTGGATTGCCGAAAAAAGGAAGGGCTCGGTTTACGCATTCTATTTTCCGATTCAGAGCAAACTGAGATCCTGCCGTTTCGAAACGGGCAGGGAATGGATGTATGCCGTGCTCTATTTCAGAGGCGCGTTCCGGGGATTTGAGGCCAGCGAAAAAGTTTTGGAAATCGCCCGCATCGTCCAAGAATCCGACTACGTGATTGCCCCCATCGCAGACAATCAAATGTACCAGATCCTCAACAGTTTTGCCCATAACGAAATCACGGATGAGGCATGCTTCCATGCTTTAAGCGCGACGAATCTCGGCATGCAATATGTATTCAAATCTGCGAAGGCCTGCTCAAAACTCCTGCCTCTTGACCGCATTTATCTCTGTGACGAAGAGAAACGAGATTACGCTTTCGCCAAAGAAGCCATGTCGAAGCAAGGCCTTTCGAAAGCGCAGTTGGCTTTGATTGAATACCGAAGAAAGGGGAAATACTTCGATGAGCTTTTCACGAGAATTCGATAAAACCGGCCACAGTCTCTCCGCAATCCAAGCGAGAATCTTCTCCCGCTCAGCCGAAGAAGGCGTGCCGACTTACGGCTTCATTAAGGTTTTCATGCATTCCGAACATGCAAGAAAGCTGGATGATCTTTCTTTTCTCTATGGCGTTGGCTCGGAAGAGGATATCTATGAGCGGACCAAAAGCAAGGTGAAGCCGAAGAAGCGCGGCGTCGTCTATGAAGAAGCGGTAGCCCACTGGATCGGCTATTTCTATAGGGCTTACTGCTATTTGACGATGTCGTCTTCCAAGGATGCGTTCCATCGAATCCCGCCTGCGTTTTTGATGGGCGTCTATGAGCCGTACCATACCGTTGACATCGCGAAGGCCGTCCAAATGGTTATTCAGGATCGCGGCATCGTCTTCCTAACCCCAAAGGAAAGGATCAGGGAAATCTTGGCCATGACTATGTGAGCTAATGCGCAGGCGGTCTTAGGCAAGCAAAGCCGCCGTCTCCCTCGGCGAAGCCATCGCATTCGAAAACTTCCAAGCCGAGAACAAACTGAAATAAGTTAAACTTCAGCTATCTTCAGGCATTCCCCGATTAAACGGATGAATGCTTTTTTTCTTAGGGTGTTCAGTATTTAATGCCGATATTCAGGCTGCTGAATATAATTAATTGACAACCACGCCGGTACGTCGAGATTCAGATTTTGGGGGATTGTCTGAGATGAATCTATTGATGAAATGCTCATTTCCCTGCGCATTGCTCATTGCGCTCTCTTTATCGTCGTGCAGCGTTGTGCGATCTGAGACCGCCCATTCTTTGACGAGGCGTTTCGAGAATTGGGGCGTTAAGCTCCCTGAAGACTCGACTCTGTTGGCAAAGCACTATCGCAGTTATCTCGGCTGGAATAAGCCAGAGTACTTCCATGTTTATTGCGCTTTTTCCTTCCAAGAAGAGCCTGCCGACTTATTGTCGCTATTCACCGCCCCCGTCGATCAAGAAACCAAAAATAGATGGGACATTATTTCGTCGAGATTATGGGATGGCGGGCATGTGATCGACAGGAATGTGCTTCCTGATTTTGATGGGGAGTCATTTCACGGAGTTATCTTTGCGTTTTCCCGAGCATCAGCCGAGCAAGATGCCGATCCCTCTTCTCGCCCCGCTGCCGAGCGAGTCTATGTCCCTTGCAATGGGTATGATTATAATTCCGCGTCTGCTGAGGAAGGCCTCGAATACGATTACGAGATGTTGGATGTTATTTATCAGCCAAGCACGCTTAGGCTTTTTGCTTGTTTTGATTATGTGTAAAGAAGGGGGTGCCAAAATATGAAATGTAGACTTGCTTATATTATTTTGGGAATCCCGCTTCTTTTCTCGTGTTCGGTGAAGCAATCATCTGGCGAGGCTGACGCCGATGCGTTGGCTAGGATGCAGGAGTGGGGCGTTTCGCTTCCGCCCGAAAGCACAATCGTTGGCAGGTATTATCAAAAATATGATGGATGGGACTACGCGCCGTATCCATACATTTACTATTGTTTCTCGCTTTCTTCTGAGCCGGCCGCTTTTGCCAATGCAACAGCCGTAAACGCAAATGAAGATTATTCTAAATCCTTGCTCTCTTGGATTGGCGGCGTGAAAGACTCAAGTGGCAAAGTCCCATTTGAGAATGCGCTTCCCCAATTCGATGGCGAGGAAACCTATTATCTCATCAGCGGCTGGAGAAAGGGACGCGTCGTAGTTGACGCTGACGAAAAAAGGTACATCACATACCAATATTCTTTTGTTTTCGAGCAAGAATATGCAGCGTTCGGCGAACTGGAACGTCAGGGTGAATATGAATGCTTTGCGCGGCTGCATATGGTGTTTCGCCGTCAATCAATGACTCTTTTGGCTTTGTTCCAGCATTGGCGTTCGTAGCCAATTGGCATCTAAATTCATCGCAAGACTGCGTCCTCGTGACGCAGTTTTCTTTATAAAGAAAG
>DMKZ01000072.1 GCA_003454065.1 Spirochaetaceae bacterium | reverse complement strand
CCAGAACGGGAATCTTTTCTGATAGTGCCTCCGAATAAGCGCCAAGCTTATATCATAGGTAAGAGAAGCCAGGCACCACACCGCTATGGCGACTGCCAGCCATTTCCACTTCAAGCCGTCGAACACCTGACGGATCATCCCTTTACCCTCAACGAAATACAAATAAAGGAAAAATCCCGCAAGCGTCAGAGGCACCAGCACCAACCTGAATATTCTTATGCTCTTCTTCTTTCCAGACATCTCACTTCACTCAATCAATTTCCCGATTTCAATCCGACAATGCTATTTCCGCCAACGCTTTCTATGACTCCGCCGAACAGAACGACCCCGTCTTCGTCATAGGCGACGGCGCTCTGCCCGCAGCACGGCGAAAAGGCAGGAGATTCGAACTTTATCAAAGCTTGGCCTTTTGAAATGGAAAAACGGCACGAAGAAGGCTTTCCTGCGGAACGAATCTTGACAAGCGCCGAGCGCGTTCTCGAATCCGCATCATGTTCATCCAAGCCCATGAATGAGAGATCCGCGGCAACAACTTCTCCGCATTGCGCCTGATCAACGCTTCCCACCGTGATTTCATTTCGCGCAGGATCTATGGAAAGAACATACAACGGCTGTTCGCTCCCGCCTATTCCGATTCCCCGCCTTTGCCCGATGGTATAATTCCAATACCCATCATGCTGACCCAGCACCTTGCCGGAAACATCGACTATATTCCCCTTTTTCGGAGAAATATCCAGCAAATCCGCATAATCCCCGGAATAGAAATCCATGCTCTCGGACTGTCCTTCAGGATGAAATCCCAACTTGACATCTATTTTCCTGACTTCGGATTTGGTCATTTCACCAAGTGGAAAAAGCACGCCGTTCAATTGTTTCTGATGAAGCCTGTAAAGAAAGTAGCTCTGGTCCTTCAGCGGATCGGCAGCCTTTGCCACTGCAAGCCTTTTGCCGACGGAAACGATTCTCGCATAATGCCCTGTAGCAAAAAAATCAAACTCGACGCCCTTCGCACGCGCGGCTTCGACCAACGCCCCGAACTTAATCTTTTCATTGCAAAGCACGCATGGATTCGGAGTTCTGCCGGCGACGTATTCGTCTTTGAAATTCCTCAATACGATTCGCTCGTAGCAATCGGCTATGTCGAGGACGAAATGACTTATGCCCAGACTTCGGCAAACCGACCGGCTTTTCTCCACATCATTCTTTTCATTAGGGCTGAAGCAGGCATCCCCCTTTAATGATGCGGAAGAACATGAATCGCCGTGCTTCCAAAGCGTCATGGTCACGCCCTGAATGTCATACCCTTCCTCCCTCAGCAAATACGCGGCAACCGACGAATCGATGCCACCGCTCATCCCTACCAGAACCTTAGCTTTCCCCATGCCTCAACGCTCCAATTGCAACATGATGTTCAAATAAGCATCCTGTATTGTATGGTGCTGCCTCCGCCCTTGGTCTTCACCTCTCTGGTGTCGAACACGTTTTTGTATTTCTCCAAAAAAGCGGAAAACTTGGAAACGCCGTAATCCTTTATGTTGAAATCCGGATTGACGCGCTTTATATAGTTTCCTACGTTTCCAAGTTCGGTGTAGCCTTCATCGTCCTGCCAGCTTTCCGCCGCGGTTTTGAAAAGCGTAACGAGGTATTTCTCCTTTTCGGTCAATTTCTTGACCTGCTCCGATTCCCCGTCGTCATCTATCTCATTCAAATTGACGAATATGTCGCAGGCGTTGACAAACGACTTGGACGTCCCCGGAAGCCCGGCACCTATCACCTGACTTCCCGTTTCGCGGATTTTCAGGGCAAGCGGCGTGAAATCGCTGTCTCCGGAAACTATCGCAAAGCAATTGCAGCTGGAAGTGTAGAGAAAATCCATCGCATCTATTATCAAAGCTATGTCGGTAGCGTTCTTCTTCGTAGTGTAATCGATCTGATGAATCGGCTTGATAGCATATTTGTTGAAAACGGAATCCCATTTCTTCAACGCGCTTTTGGTCCAATTCCCGTAGGCCCTCTTGATTATTATCCTGCCATATGTCGAAACCCTGTTTATCAGCGCTCCGATATTCTTGTATTGCGCATTATCGGCATCTATCAGCAATGCGATCTGTATATCATTTTCATTTAATTGTTGCATAATTTTATGATTGTAGCATAAAAAAGATTTTATGAAAACTTTACACGATGGCGTGCGCATTTGAGCGATATGCTGCCCAATCGTTTCGGCGAGCAGGCCATATTGCCGCGAAGTTCTGCGCTGTGAAAAATTTCTCAAATCAAATACGGCGTGATCTGATAGACGTAATGGTTCAGCCAATTCATGTAGATGAGATTTCCGGTTGAGCACCATGACATGCTTATCTTGGTGCAAGCATCATCAAGGTAATAGTTTTCCGGCTTGCGGATGAAAATCCCCTTGCCCAAATCGCGCTTGTATTCCGAATCCAAAGTGTCGCGATCGTATTCGACATGCCCTAGGATGAAAATCGATCTTTCATCGACGGATTTGATTATCCCGGGTCCTGCGATTTGAGAAGAAGCTATCAATTCGAGATTGCTGTTGCTTGCGATGTCATGCTCTCGCACTGCCGAACGTATCGAATGAGGCATGCAAAACGCGTCGTCCGTACCTTTCAAAAGCTTTTCGCCGATTGTCATCTTGCGATGCTGATACACCCCGAACAGCTTTTCCTTCAAAGGAATCTTTTCGACTCCATAAAAATAATTCAGCGCCGCCAAAGCGCTCCAGCAAATGAAAATAGTGCTCGTGACATGCTTTTTGGTGTAATCGAAAATCGATGTGATCTCCTTCCAATACGCCACATCCTTGAATTCTATGTCTTCGACAGGCGCTCCCGTCACTATCATGCCGTCGTAGTTTCGATCCGAAATATCGCTGAAGGATTTGTAAAACCTATCGAGATGCTCAATTGGAGTATGACGGCCGACATAGCTTTCCGTTGACAAAAGCGTTACATTCACCTGCAGCGGCGAATTGGAAAGAAGCCGCATCAGTTGCGTTTCCGTAACAGCCTTGAACGGCATGAGGTTGAGAATCGCAATCTCAAGCGGCCTGATATCCTGGCTTTTGGCGCGCCTTGCGCTCATTACAAGAATGTTCTCGGATTTCAATATGGAATATGCCGGAAGAGTATCCGGTATCACTATCGCCACTCAAATCTTCCTTATCGCCTGGTCTAGATCTTCAATAAGGTCGTCAGCATCCTCTATCCCGCAAGATAAACGCACCAATTCCGGCCTCACGCCAGCCGCTTTCAACTGTTCATCGGTCAATTGCCTATGCGTGGCATTCGCAGGATGCAGGCAACAGCTTCTCGCATCCGCAACATGCGTTTCGATAGCCGTAACCTCCAAGGCCGCCATTAGCTTTTCGGCAGCCTTTCTGCCGCCTTTGGGACCGAATGCCAAAACGCCGCAGCTTCCGTTCGGGAGATACTTCTTCGCAAGCTCATAGCACTTGTCGCCCTTAAGCGAAGGATATTTCACCCATTCGATCTTAGGGTTCTTGGAAAGATACTCGGCAACTTTCAAAGCATTGCTGCAATGTCTCTCCATCCTGACATGCAGACTCTCAAGCCCTAAGTTTATGTAGAAGGCATGCTGGGGCGACTGTATGGCGCCGAAATCGCGCATAAGCTGCGCCGTCGCTTTAGTTATGAACGCTCCCTTGTTGCCGAACTTAGTCGCATAGGTGATTCCATGGTAGCTTTCATCCGGAGTGCAAAAGCCGGGGAATTTGTCCTTATGAGCCATCC
>DMKZ01000105.1 GCA_003454065.1 Spirochaetaceae bacterium | reverse complement strand
TCCGCAGGACTTGCGGCTTGCACCGAGATCCGAACAGCGTGAAGGAAGGAGTTTTGAAAAAACCTCCATAAAACATCCTGTAAATTTCAAGTCGAAAAAGACTATGATACGATATGATTCTAATGTTTTTAGAAACGCCCTTCAATGCTCCGTTCGCTTTTCGACCTGCCTATGATCGCAGGTCTCAGCTTATTGGACGCAAAACGGGAAACCAATGCCGAGAAAGCCAAGCCTAGTACCAGACCCGAAACCGAAAGCACGGCTTGAACAAAGCCCGACAAGCCCGAATAATACGAAACGAGCAACGCTCCTCCCATAAAAATCAAAGGTATGATGAAAACTATCGCAAGTGCGGCAATCGCCTTTGCAAAGCCCATCTCGACCTTGACGACATCAGTATCGCCCAAATCCTCGCTTGCCGCATTTGTCGCAATGAAAACTGTATCCTTCTGGGTGCAGAACAACTTGGACTTGCAGCCCGAACATTCATTCGAATCGCACCCCAAGACAAATGTCCCGTCATCATTCCTCTTCTTGACATAGGCATCCTTCACCATATCGCAAGCCTCTTCAACTCAATTCCGCTTTTCCCGTGCAAAGCTGATAATACCTGCCCTTTGCGGCAAGCAGCTCTTCGTGTGAGCCCCTCTCGATTATCTTTCCATGCTCCAGCACGATTATGACCGAAGCGTTGCGTATTGTAGAGAGCCTATGCGCGATTACGAAAACGGTTCGCCCTTTCATTATTTCGTCCATAGCCTTCCCGACATATTTCTCACTGGCGCTATCCACCGAGCTCGTCGCTTCGTCGAGAATCAGAACCGGAGGGTTAGCAATCGCCGCCCTCGCTATGTTCAAAAGCTGTTTCTGACCTTCGGAAAGCTGGCTGTCCGTTCCGGAAATCCGCGTCTCATACCCATCCTTCAGGGTTCTTATGAAACTATCCGCATGGGCGGCAACGGCTGCCTTTTCGATATCATCATCGCTTGCATCAAGCTTGCCGAACCTTATGTTGTCGCTTATCCGACCGGAAAACAGATGAGTCTCCTGCAAAACCACGGCGATTGATTTGCGCAGCTCATCCTTTCTGATGTCCCTTATGTCTATGCCGTCTATGGTGATTTTGCCCGAACTCACATCATAGAACCTGTTTATCAAACTCACAACAGTCGTCTTCCCCGCACCGGTCGAACCCACCAGCGCAACCTTCTGACCCGGCTTGGCATAAAGGCTTATGTTGGACAGCACGTTCGCATTTCCATCGTATGAAAAGCTGACATCGAAAAAACGAACATCTCCCTTCAGCTCTACGTATTCGGAATCCGCATGCGCAAAAGTCCTTTTCCAATACGGCTTGAAACCATCAAACCAAGAATCCCTCTCCTCGATGATAGCACCAGCATCATCAATCTTTGCGTACCTTAAACATGTATTGCCGTCATAATCCTCAGGCTCTTCGTTTAGAAACCTGAAAATCCTTTCCGCGCCGGCGGCGCCTTGAACGAGCGAATTAAGCTGCATGGAAATCTGCGACATCGGTCCGGTGAACGAACGCGTAAGCTGCAGAAAAGTGACAAGCCCTCCTGTAGTAAACCCCACCACGCCTGTTGTCATGAAGATAACGCCTACGGCAACCAAGACAACGTATAGAAGGTTTCCGATATTCGCCAAGAGCGGCATGAATATGTTCGCAAAACTCACCGCCTTGCAAGCCGATCTTCTGACATTCTCGACGTATTCGCCGAAATCCCTTTTGCTTTCCTCCTCATGCGAAAAGACTTTTATGACTTTCTGCGAATAGATGCTCTCCTCAACGAAACCGTTGTATTTGTCATAATATTCGAGGCTCTTCCGATGCTGAACCTTGCTCCTTCTGGTTATGAACGAAGCGACCGCATATATGATGAAAACATAAGCGATGACGAAGCATGTCAGAATCATATCCGTCATACACATAACGATGAAAATCGAGATCACCGTCACGGAAACGGACAGGAATTGCGGAATGCTTTGAGACACCACTTCGACAATCGCATCCAAGTCGTTGGTGTACAAACCCATTATCTCGCCATTGGAATGAGCATCAAAATACGAAATCTTCAAATTCTGCATGTGCGCGAAAACCGACTTGCGAAGATCGGTAAGGGTTCTTTGCGACACTATCGCGCCTAGGAATGTCAAGCCCAATGCGGACAAGACGCCAACGGCAAACATCACGGCTATTCTCGCGATATATGAAATCACGCCAGTGAAATCCGGGTTTTCAATGCCTATAAGCGGCGTGACATATCTGTCTATCAGCAATCCTAACGATTGCGCCACCGATATTTCAACGAACGCAGAAACGAAAACGCATGAAGCCATGATGAGAATCTTGAATTTATGATGCGAGAAAATATAACCTATTAGCTTCAAAAGGGTTCTTATCACATTGGTTTCATCGACGGAGGGCTTCTTGTTTTTCTTTTCGGGCGTCATCTCAATCCCTCCACTTCGTTGCTTTTAAGCTGAGATTCGTAAAGATCCCGATAGAATTCCGATTTGGAAAGCAATTCCTCATGCGTTCCGATATTTTCCACATGGCCTTCCTTCATCACCACTATCTTATCGCAATCCATGATAGAAAGGACTTTATGGGCTATTATTATCTTGGTCAATTCAGGACGGTCATTGTGCAACGACTTGCGAAGCCTCTCGTCGGTAGCGGTATCCAAAGCGGAGAACGAATCATCCATGATCAATATCTTCGGGCTTTTCAGCAACGCACGCGCTATGCAAAGCCGCTGACGCTGACCTCCGGAGAAATTGCCTCCCTGCTGCGCGACCTCATAGTCCAGCTTCCCAGGCAAAGCAAGAACGAAATCGGATGCTTGAGCGATTTTCAGCGCATCCCAAATCTCCTTGTCGCTCGCATCGCTTTTGCCCCACGACAAAGACGAACGTAGGGTTCCGGAAAACAAATTGTTCTTCTGAAGCACCACGCTGACGCTATCGCGCAAAACCTTCAAATCGTAATCCCGAACATCGTTGCCGCCGACCGAAACGCTTCCGACCGTAACATCATACAACCTGGCAATAAGGCCGACCAATGCGCTCTTCCCGCTTCCCGTAGGACCTGTTATACCTATCCGTTGTCCGCTGCCTATGCTTATGCTGACATCTTTAAGGGCAAGCTTATCCTTGTTCCCTTCAAACGAGAAATCGACATTTCTGAACTCTATGCTTCCATCCGCCACGTTTGTCAAAGGATTATCGCAATTCGCTATGTCCAGATTTTCATGCAGAACCTCTTTTATCCTCCCATAACAAGTGCTGCACATAATCACAATGGAGATTATCATGGCGAACATCATCATGGAGAAGAGAATCTGGAAATTATAGATGTAAAGCGCCATCAAGTGGCCTGCTTGCATTTCCCCGCCGGCGATGCGTTTCGAAGCAAACAGCGCTATCACTATCAGACACGAATAAGCAACGGTTCTCATAGTCGGATTGGTCAAAGCCATCGTCTTCTCGGCTCCTACCAATTTCCTATAAAGGCTTGTAACGACCGAATCGAATTTCTTCTTTTCAAACCCTTCCCGTGCAAACGATTTCACCACCTTGATGCCGTGAAGGTTCTCCTGCGTAGATGAATTGAGAACGTCAATCTGATCAAAGGCCTTCCTGAACTTCGGCATCGCAATGGCGGAAATAACGGCAAGACACACCACCAAAACAGGAAGCGCAATCAAATATATGCCGGCGAGAGAGCGGTTTATCCGCATGGACATTATCAATGCCGATATGAGCATTATCGGCAATCTGATTCCGATGCGTATTATGTTCTGAAAAGCCACTTGAACGAAAAAGGCATCCGTGGTGAGTCTTGTGACAAGCCCGCCTTGCTTGAACCTATCTATGCTTCCGAATGAAAACAGTTGAATCCTATCGAATATCGCTACCCTTAGATTTCGAGTGAAACCGGTAGCGGCTTTAGCTGATGTCAATCCGGCGGCTACGCCGAAAATCAAGGAAAAAACCGCACAAGCGACCATGAGCACCGATTGATGCCGAATGAACGGCAAGTCACGACCCACAATTCCGCTATTTACGATATTCCCCATCAAAGAAGGAATTATGACTTCCAATACCACTTCGCATATAACCAAAAGAGGTGTCAGGAAAGTCAGAAGCCTATATCCTTTCGTGTATTTGAACAAGTCGATCATCGAAAAATACTCCCTAGGGGAGTCGAACCCCTGTTTAAAGACTGAGAATCTCTCGTCCTAACCACTAGACGAAGGGAGCGCAAGCTGGGATAGAGGGATTCGAACCCCCAAAGGCAG
>DMKZ01000040.1 GCA_003454065.1 Spirochaetaceae bacterium | reverse complement strand
GTTATGATGTGGGTGGTGTATTTCGCTGCGCTTTCGTTCAGCGTGGTGATAGTGATGATATACATGCTGGTTCCGAGGAAGGACGGCCTTATAATCGCAGTCGGCAATCTTGTCATATCGTTCTTTTCCAAATTACACATTCTGAAGAAGGAGAAGACGGATAAGCTGATTGTCAAGCTTCAGGATCATGTGGGCAAGCTGAAGAAGAACATGAGCTCCCTTGATTTCAGTTCGTTCGAATGGGCGAGGAGCATATTGATTCTCATAATTGAGAAATTCATTTCGTTTTCGATCCAGTTTTTCGTGGCTCTGTCGCTTGGAATCGACATACAAGGCTCGTTTTTCCTATTGGTGGCCTCTTTTTCGATGGCAATCATCATTTCCAATCAGGTGGCGATACCGGGCAGTTTCGGAATACACGAGATATCCTATTTCGTTTTTCTGATGCCAATAATCGGTTCGGAGACGTCGTTGAATTTCATGATGCTTCTCAATAGGATAGTCACTTATTATTTCCCGCTGCTGTTCGGAGGATTGGCTCTTATGATAAAGAATCCCGGGACCAGAAAGACGGATATTTTGAAAGACGACGGCGAAAGCGAAATCATCGAGAGCATAGATGATTTCATTTCGAACGGTCCGGAGGTCTGAATCTTATGCAGAATTTGGAGGAGCTGTTCAAAAAATACTATCTGGAATACACTTCGTATGTCGTCAAGGATAGGGCGATTCCGTATATCGAAGATGGATTCAAGCCGGTTCAGAGAAGAATAATCCAAACGCTTATAGACTCCGACAACGGATCCATGTATAAGGTTTCCGATATTACGGGTCGGACCATGAGGTACCACCCTCATGGCGATTCGTCAATATACGAGGCGTTGGTCAATCTGGTTAATGCGGGGTATTTCATAGAAGGAAACGGAAACTTCGGGAACATGCTGACCGGAACAGAGGCCGCCGCCGCTCGATATATAGAGTGCAGGCTGTATTCGTTCGCAAAGGAAGTTCTCTATTCGCCTGACATAACGGAGTATGTGCCGTCGTATGACGGCAAGTACAAAGAGCCTGTCGTGTTTCCATCTAAGCTGCCTGCGGTCTTATTGCAGGGCGTGATGGGCATAGCGCCCGGCATGACATGCAAGATTTTCCCGCACAATCCGCTCGAAGTCATCGAATGCATGAAGACTGCGATAGACGGCGGGGATTTCCAGATTTTCCCTGATCTTCCTACGGGAGGTCTGATTGACGTATCTTGTTACGATGACGGCAAGGGCGAGATATCGATTCGCTCCAAAGTGGATGTTGACGAGAAGAACAGAAAGCTTGTCGTACGCGAGATTCCTTATGGCGTGACCACCGAATCCCTGATAGCGGATATTGATTCCGCGACGAAAAAAGGCAAGTTGCATGCGGTTTCCATAAACGACTACACGACTAAAACCGCGAACATAGAGATAGAAATCGCAAAAGGCGATTGGAGCCTTGACAAGGAGCTTGAAAGCCTGTTCGCTCATACGAAAGCCGAGATGAAGGTGAAAGACCTTTCTCCGATGCTGATAGTGAACAAGCATCCTGTCATCATGGGCATATCGGAAATCATAAGGTTTCATGCCGCCTACCTTCAGGATGTTCTCAGAAGGGAGTTGGAGTTCGATCACGGCAAACTCATCGATAAGATGCAGATGCGCACGTTGGAGAGGATTTTCATCGAGGAACGCATTTACAAGAGAATAGAAACTCTTAGGACTCAGGAAGAGATCGACGCGCAGGTGCGCGAAGGACTCATGGCTTTCAAGGACGAGTTCGTTCGGGAATTGGTGGACGAGGATATCGAAAACCTGCTCAAATTGCCGATAAGGAGGATTTCCCTTTTCGACATAGAGAAGAACAGAAAGGATGTCGAGGAGCTGAACAAGACGATAAAGGAGAACGAGGACAAGCAGCGCCATATCAAAAGATATGCCAAATCTGTTCTCGACAGACTCGCAAAACTCATACCGAAAAGCATCAACACTGCGAGAAAAAGCGAAATAGCGTCTTTCTCCGTCATCAGCGTCAAGGATTTGGCGGAGGAGAATCTGCAGCTCAAATACGATAGGAGCTCAGGATATATCGGGTATGCTCTGAAAACAGGCGATGATTTGTTCATGGTGGGAGAATCAAGCAAGATCCTAATCGTGCTTAAGGATGGAACTTATCATGTCACTCAGGCGCAGGATAAGTATTTCGCGGGGAAAAACGTCGCATTTGTCTTGCCTGCCGACAAGGATTTGCTTAGGAAAACGATCTTTACGATCCTGTTCAGGAGCAAATCCACTAAAGTCATGATGATAAAGAGATGCTGCATAACGCAATTCATAATGAATAGGATGTATTCGCTTGTTCCGGATGGCGATTTCGAAGCGAAATTCATATGCAAGGACGAAGAGGGACGTCTTACGATCGAATTCAAAACCGGCAGAATCAAAACCGAGCAAGTGTGGCTATCCGATTTTCTCGTCAAGGGCGTTTCCTCTCAAGGCGTGCAGCTGACCAGACGCGAAGTGGAGAAGATAGGGTACAGGAAGATGAACGCGGAAGACAAGCCGCCGGCAACAGCCGAACCGGATCTGTTTTCCAATGGTTGAGGACGAATGGAAAGCAAGAAAGAATATTTGATGAGGCTCGGCGAGATTTCGCTGAAAGGGTTGAACAGAAGGGATTTCGAAAGGCAGCTGGCATTGAATGTCAAAAGCAAGCTGGGTACGAATCGCTCGAACATACGCAGCGGAAAAGGCAGAATGCACCTTGAGGTTTCGTCGGATGTTCCGGATTCGCTTTTGAACGGCATATTATCGACTACGTTCGGAATTTCCTTTTTCGCCAGATGCTATTCGTGCAAAAAAGATCTCGATGAAATGGACAGACTTGCTGAGGTCGTCCTGAAGGAGAGCTTCGCGAACGACGGCTCGTCGTTCAAGATAGATGCGAGGAGGGAGGATAAGGGGTTTCCGCTTTCAAGCTATCAGATAGAATGCCGCCTTGCCGACGTAGTGCATAAATGCTTTCCTTCGCTATCCGTTTGCTTGAAGAATCCGAAGCGCATCCTGCATGTCGAGGTTCGCGACAGGATATACTTCTATTCTTCCCAATGCCCTTCGCCCGGCGGCTTGCCTGCCGGTTCTTCTGGAAAGGCTCTTTGCCTGCTTTCGGGAGGAATCGATTCTCCGGTCGCCGCTTACATGGCGGCATCAAGAGGGCTTCATCTGGAATTGGTCTATTTCCATGCTTACCCATATACCGGCGATGAGGCTTTGGACAAGGTGAAGAAGCTCGCTGAAATCATTTCGCCGTATCTGAACGGCACTGTTCTTCATGTCGTGAATTTCACCCCGATGGAGAAGCTTATCGAATCCTATGCGTCCGAACGCGAGAAGACGCTGATGCTCAGAGCGGCGATGATACGCGTCGCCGAGAAAATCGCTCGTAAAAGGCGATGCGGCGCACTTGTAACCGGCGAATCGCTCGCCCAGGTGGCCTCGCAAACCTTGGAGGCGCTCGACTTCACGACCTCCATGACCAATATGCTGGTGATGCGCCCGCTGATAGGGATGGACAAGGAGGCGATAACCGCTTTGGCGCGTAAAGTCGGAACTTATGAGACATCCATTCTGCCATACAGCGACTGCTGTTCGCTTTTTTCGCCATCTCATCCTATGACCAGACCCAATCGCGAAAAGGAAACGAAGGCTTATTTCTCGATGACAGGCGCGGAAGAGGCCGAGGACGCAGCCGTGTCCGGTTGCGAGGAATTCCTGTATTCTGCTGCTGAGTTCTGATTCTTTGATGCATCGCATGGCTTGATGATAACAGTATTCAACGTCTTTTGGAAGCATGATAGGGTTTTCCAGCCTTCGTCCACCCCGAGAACAGATTTGATACAAGCGTGAGCGAGCGTCGAATTGCAAGGAAGAGCTCGTTCTTATTTGAAATGAGGCCGAGCGAACGCTTGAAGAGATTTCACGTAAGAGAAATCTATACAATTACACGATTACTACTCGATTACACACGATTACTTTTGTTGATTTTCAATGAGTTGGGAGAGTTGATATGTCTCAGTTGCTTGTGCTTAGAACCTGATTAACGGACTGATTTCTTGATTTTATATTTTTATTTTGACATAATTAACAGAAATAAAAAAGAGAGATTGACAAAAAAATATTTATCACCTAAGAAAGCAACGATAACTTTGTCTAAGAGTTACTCCCTCTCCCTCTTCCTCTCCCTTCTGACGTTTTTTTAACAACATTTATTTTTTTGCATTACCACAGCTTACGTGGCAATCTTTAGCAAGGCGTTGGAAAATGATATTTCATTTACAACGTTTTGGGGTGTTCAGATTTTGCTTTGCTTTATATCCCTCTTAGGGATAATTTTTTCTATTCTTTGGATTTGCATGGCACGTGCTTCAAAAGCGAATCAAGAAGAGTTCGAGATGCGACTCACTGTTTTTGGAAGAGAATCTGAGATTTCTGCATTGAATCGTGCAGAAAATTTTGATGATGAATTTTTTTTAACAAAACGGGTACTCATCCAAATATACTCGGCGAAGTAGATTCGTTGAAGTTTAGGAAATACGCCAAATGGTGCCATAAAACCAATACAAGGTTTTTTTCAACAATTGGCGGGTCGTTCAGCGTTAGCAAGATTAATATAATTATAGGCTTTGTTTTTATGCTTCTATTTTTGTTTCATGGAGTTATAGTTGGCTTGTCTGTTGGGATGCGGAACGCAGGCGGGATGGTGTTGGTGGCTATGTGTAGAATTGATGGAATCCAACTGGGTCTACTGACAGAAGGCAATCAATCATTTTTTGAATACTTGTGTTATGTATTCTCAAATATAAGCTGTTTTAGCGTGGCGTGTCCTATTGCATGCATTTTAATTGTTGTTGGGATTGGGGTGTAGCTTTTGTTGAAGAAGCTGTTATATTCTAATCATTTGAATCATAGAAAATGAGGCAGTTGAATGTGTGCAAAATATGTAGATTATGATTTCTTTGATAAAAATTGTAAAAGTTGCGAGTTTCATGATACCAGAGGCGATGGATTTAAGCATTATTGCCAATATGAGAAAAGTAGCTGTAAGATTTTTACTTATAAGAGGCGAATAAAGTTTAAGAGCCATATGATAATTAAGTTTTGTAAGGAGAGAAATTCAGTCATGGAGTGTGTTAATTTGAGGAAGGCTATTGATGAAACCCTCACTAAGATAGGAAAGGTCGATTGACATGATACTTATGCTAGATTCAATAATAAAGCCCAAAAAAGGTGATGCTAAAGAAGGTAAGGCACTTCACGAAGAAGTGTTTATTGATGGCAGTGATTTGCGTGTTGCTTTGCAAATTGGTGATGAGTATATGAAATATCGTTCTCATATTGATGCTTTGAAGCCTCAAATTGAATATTGGGGGCATTGCGGTGCCGATGAGAGAAAAGAAGCTAACTTTGTCTATGTTGACAAGGTATCTGGTTGGGATGATTCCGATAAAAAAGTCGTTGAAGCGGTTTTTATGATTGGTGCATTTCATGATATGGTAAAGAATGTAATCGATTTGTTGTATAAAATCGTTTAGATTTAGAATTGGAGGTGTTTTTATGAAAAGAGTTGTGTTTTTGATTTGCGCTTGCATTGGCATCGTATTCGCTTCGTCTTCGTGTTCGTCCATTAAGACCCATGGGCAGTCTGCATTGTATGCGTTCAGTCTTTTCGAAGATGAATATGATGAAGCTAAGTCCTGCAAGGAGCAGAACAGCTTTTAGATTCGATGCGGAGTGTTATCAAACCGGATTTGCAAGAACATATCGACGACAGTGTAAGAACGGCGTTAAAATCTAATCATCACTGCGGAACGTAGTCGTTCCGCCCATAGCCGTACGGCTGCGCAAGAGCTTACTTTGCAAACCATTGCGTGACCAGATGGCGCAAAGCCGGAAAGAGAAAGCGCTTCAGTTGCCTGCGAAAAGTTTTCGTATGCTTCCGTTGTGATTTCGTTCGAGCCTTCTCTTTCTACATCTTCATCGGCCGCATCTGCGCGAGCCGTTGCAGAGCAAAGGCTCGCCGGCGGAATCATGCTGTTGTTTCCGTTTGTATCATTCCTTTGGAATGTAGTCGCTCCGCCCATTGTCGTGCGTCTGCGCGCGCATTGCGTTGCAATCCGCTGCGGAACCGGCAGG
>DMKZ01000141.1 GCA_003454065.1 Spirochaetaceae bacterium | reverse complement strand
GTGCTTCCGACACATTTATCATCTTCCGGAATCGGACGCAGCCATTCACCTTGATTCGACAAACATGCGAGCTCGCCATCGCCTATCTGGACTCCATACCAGAATCTCTTGCAAACTACTGCCCCGACAATAGTCGCCCCATACGCCGTATGCGTTCTATCGCCGGACAGATACCTCCCTCTCATGCTATCGGAAACGTCGTTCAGCTCTTCCGACATAATTGGATCGGCATTCAAATCCTCGCTGATCCTGTCATGCCACGAGGAAAGGATAAATCCTGCCAAGCTGCGGAAAAACGCTTCGCCAAGGACGCCTGCATCAGTCTTGAAAGCAGCCATGCCGCCATGGTTACGCTTCGCCGCCTCCAAAAACGCTTCGCAAGCAAATCTGCTGCCCCGATCGGATCTGAAATAATCCCTGCCGCCATGTCCATCGCTCACGCAAACGGCAAATCCTTCCGATAGCCTTTCGCTTGAAGAGCAATCCTGGCAAGGCTTTGACTTGCGCAAATGGCTTTCTCCGATGCGAGTGATCGAAAAGACATCGAATCCGCTCACCATTCGTCGGCATCGCCGCTGTCGGCGGAATATTGGAGGTTGTCCTTTATCTTCTCTATCATCTCATCCTGCTTGGAAGCGACCGAATCCACTTGACCCGAACCGCCTGCCGCAGGCTTCGATGCGATTTGCGAAGAAGTTACGGAAACGAATCTTATTATGTTCTTCAATGCTTCCGGATTGTGAACGTCCAGAACCGTCTCCATGCTGCCTGTGAATTGCTCAAGAACATCCTTTTTGGCATTGTCTCCTACTGCAATCGCAACCTTAATCGCCTTTTTGAACCAATTGTTCTGCTTGAGCGCATCCAAAGGCGCAGCATACTCGTCCGTAGGCTCGCCATCCGACATGAGAATCACCACAGGCGCATACGAACCCGAAGCGGATTTCATGAACTCGTTTTTCGAAAGCTTTTCATTGAGTTTGCGACACGCCTCGCCGAAATCCGTCATCCCTCCCGGATTCACGTAACTCCATGCAAAAGTCTCCGCGCTTTCCGGAATTTTCGTCAGCCAATCCGCTCCCGATGAAAAGCGCAAAGCCGCAATTTTTATTTCAGCATCTGCATTCGATGCGGAAATCTCCCTTATCTCCGGAATGGCCTCTTCCAAAGCCTGATTGACTGCTCCTATCTTCGTACCGCTCATGCTTCCCGAACAATCGATCAGGAAAAACAATGTCATGGTCTTGCGCGGAATGGCTACCGTTTCGTCATAAATCCCCATAGCAAACCCCTCAGGGCGCTTCTAAAAGCCTGCTGCCTAAAGAGCGCACTTTACTTTATTATAACCCCTTTTGTCACGGAATCAAAATTCACCTCGGCAATCCTGCCGATTTGCATATTTCTTCCAGGCTGCAGCAGCGTTGATGTCCCATCGGTCGATTTTATGCTCCATGGCTTATCATAGGAATTCTTCAAGCCCCAAAGCGACGGTTTCTCGGGATGGCGCGTAATCTCCCCCTTCACCACCGCCTAATCATCGCTGCTGCCTTCCACATGACACTTGTACAATCTGACTCCCGGAAAAAGCGGAATGATGTATTTGCCTATCGAAAGCAGCATGGGCTTGGGTATGAGAGCGTCGCAGCAGAAGCAATGCGATTCGGAATAAGGATCGATAATCGTCTCATCGTTGCAGACGCACTTTACCAGACAGCTCCTCAAGTTCAGAAAAGCGGTCTGCCATTCGCTATCCATAAGCCTGGCGGCGCGGAAAGCGCTCTCATCTTTGGCATCCAGCGCATTTTTGGAAAAAGACCTGATGAACTTTTCCTTAATGAATTCGGGAAAAAGCTTCCATAATCTGACGACATTCACATGCACATGCGGATTCGGCCTGTTCGAATCATCGTTCGGATCATAAACGAAGACGGGATTTTTAGCATACAATTCGAGTTCGAGCTCCTCGGTCATGCATGGCACCAATGTCTTCGCTCCTTCTAGCGGATGATTCAGGAAAAGCAATTCGAAAAGCACGACCGCCAACGAAAACCTGTCGGAATAATTGTCGGGCAAGGAAATGTGGCGAGCAACTTCAGGCGCCATATATCTCGCTTTTCCGGCGATACCCAGATTTACGCCATAAGGCGCGACATTATCATTATCGCAAATAAGCACTTCGCCGGATTTCGGATTTATGAAAAAATTTCCATCGTTCAGATCCTGATACGAATACCCCTTCCTATGCAAATCCCTAAAGGCATTGGTTATGTTCAGGGTCGCATTCACGACGGCAGACAGCGAGGAAAATCTGACTCTTGCGCATAAGAATTCCGAAAATGCATGGAATCCGGATGGCTTGAGATCCATCAGATATCCGAATCTGCCGCTTTTTTTCTCCGTTATGTCAAGTGGCCAGAGAAACTTGTCCGATGGACTTCCGCCTGCTACGTTTCTCGAAAGATTCTCGTAAAAATCCCCCGGATTCCTAATTGTTTTAGGATGATACCATTTCAGGGCGTATTCCTTTCCGTTCGCTTCCGCTTTGAAAACCGTCCCCTGACCGCCTTCTCCAAGTACGTCCTTGACAGCCGCAACCTTCCCAGAGGCCAGTTTGATGCTATCCCCGACTTTGATATCGAACATCTTTCTACCCGTAAAAAGCTTCATGCATCTCCTCTACTTCGTATAAGAGCGCTTCCAAAACCCCAAGATCTGTTTTTGCGTGATGCCTTTCCGGCCTTAAAACCGCAGGAATTCGGCAGCGCCTATAAAAAAACCGTGCCGCAATCATCTTGCAGCACGGAGACTATTCAAAGGAAGCCCCGAGTTTCAAGAAGCGTCCTTAACGATTATAGGCTATTGCTCTTCGACCAGTTCAAGCGTTTTTTCCCTCTTGCCTGGAAAAATATACGAAAAGGCGATGAAGGCTATGAGAGCTATTATCAGCCCCGGAACGATGGTCTGTCCTCCGAAGAACTTCTTGAGTCCGGGAAGGAGATCGCAATTGTCCATCGCGACCACGACTATGGTTCCCGCCACGAGAGAAGCGACCGAACCGGCAGTCGATGATTTTTTCCAATAAAGACCGAGAACATAAGGGAAGAATGTTCCGGCTGCCCTGAGCGTGAAGCAGAAAGTCAGAATGCTTATGAGGTTGGATGTGTTGAAATACGAGAAAAGCAAGGCAAGGATTCCTACGCAAACCATTGTGACTCTCGTAACATACATAACTTGCTTATCGTTTGCGGAACGCTTGATGACCTGCTTGTATATATCGTTCGCGAAAATCGACCCTGCGCCGAGGAGGTCGGAATCGGCGGAGCTCATCGTAGCGGAAATGATTCCAGCGAAAAGAAGCCCGCAGATTATGGGATGCATGACCCTGACTGCAAGCACGGGGAGAGCGTATCTCGCACCGACCGCTGCGAAGTCTTCGGTTCCGAACTTGCCCATGTTGATAAGGGCGAGCATGACGATTCCGATGATTGTCGGAATGAACGCATAAACGAAATTGACTATTCCGGCAAGGATCGAACCCTGCTTCGCCGCCCTTCCGTTCTTGGCAGCATAATATCTGGACACCGCTTCCTGTCCGACCGTAAATGTTCCGACATACATTATAATTAAGCTTATGACGGCCATCGGGCTATAGCCCTTGAACATGTTCCAAGTGTCTGCCGGCACGTTCGCCTTCACATTAGTCCAGCCGCCAGCGTATCCGATAGCGGAAGGAAGCGCCAAAGCCATTCCTATGACAATCAGGAAGACCTGAACGAAATCGGTAATCGTAACCGACCACATTCCGCCCATGACGGCATAAACCGTAACGACTACGCCTACTATTATGACAGCCATTTTGTAACTTATTCCGAGCATGGTGGCGAGAATATACGCATAAGCGATGAACTGTCCTGCCGTAAGACCTACAAGCGGAAGGAACATGATTACCGAAGTGATGATTCCAGAAACCTTTCCATATTTCCTCCTGAAGAACTCGGGAACGGTCTTCACCTCCGTTTCCCTAAGTTTCGGAGCAATGAATGTCAGAATCACGAATGCCAGCCCCATTGTAATGATGTACCAGCTTGCGGATATTCCGAACTTGGCATTCATTCCGTTCTGGACAACACCCAAAGAAGATCCGCCGCCTATCTCTGTAGCCGCGAGCGTTCCCATCATCAAAAACGGTCCCAGCCTTCTGCCAGCCACGACGAAATCCTCATTGCTGTTCACCTTCTTGCTCGAAGCATATCCTATGTAAAGCATTACAAGCATGTAAATGACCACTACAGCTATGATAAGTCCATTAGCCATAAAATCCTCCTGAGGGGCAGGCTTTTCATGTCCGCCCCGCTCTCACAGAATACGTCGATTATATACTAATTCTACGAAAATTTCCACAAAAAAGAGATTTCTCTCGCTAACCTAAATCTTGAATTTTTCCTGCGAAAAAAATTTGCATTTAATTATGATTTTTTGTATTATATACAATGTTGTGTTTTTCAGCACGGCTTTTCGTATTTGGGCCGCTAGCTCAGCTGGTAGA
>DMKZ01000173.1 GCA_003454065.1 Spirochaetaceae bacterium | reverse complement strand
ACGACAGCGCCTACAAGGGCGTGACATGGTCGAGCTCCAACGCCTCGGTCGCCGCGGTCAGCTCCGCCGGCGTGGTCACCGGCATTGGGGTCGGAACCGCGACGATAACCGCCGCGAGCGCCTGCGACGCGTCCGTAAAAGGTACGCTGTCGGTGACGATTACAAACCCGACGATTACGCTTGACTCGTCATCGTACATATTCAGGACCATGGGATCGACTAAGACTTATACGTTCACGATTACCCCGTCGAATTATACGCCTAGTTCGGTCACTTGGTCATCCGGAGACAGTTCGGTGGTGTCGATAGACGCAAACGGCGTTGCCACGGCTAAAGGCGCCGGCTCTACGTTCATAACGCTGAAAGTCGATGGCGTTGTGGCTACATCTGTTGCGATAGTGATCGATTCTTCATCCGGGCTTTCGTACAGCGAACAGGTAACGACAGTTTCGAACGGCTATACTTCGGACGAGTATCAGCTTGTCGGCTATAAGATTAAGGATGATGGCGGAATCGATATAATCGGACGTGGAAACACCGGTGATAGTTTTTCCAATTCAACATACGACAATGGCGGTTGGCTATGGAACATAAACGGAACAATGGTCTCTCTGGATTCCGGAGGAAAGGCAACGAATGACGGACTTCAGCTTCTCATAAGCCCGATAGTCGCCAGGGAAAGTAATGTCAGCTATGTCATGCTTTATCAGGTGCTGACGAACATGACTACGACAACCAAGACCGGCGTCAAATTCGCAGCCGGAGCCGATGTTCAGATCGGTTCCAACGATGCTGCACCCATATACAAGAAAGATTATGGAGTCAGCATGACCGATGGTTCGTTGTACTTCAACTTGTATTGCAAAACCGGTGTCGGCGTTACGCCCGTATCCACTGTCTTTGCAGGCGATTACAGCGGATATACCGACAACTACTACACTAATCAATGGGCGGACTACAATTCCGACGACAGCGCAATGTGCTATTCCTGGCAGAATCTTACGATCGAACCGGGAGAGAGTGTGATCAAGTGTGTCAGGATGACGCTTACTGCAAGCGCCAATTGACAGGCATTCGCTTTCGTTCGGCTTGCCGAGCGGAAGCTTTCAAAAGGGCGGCGGATTTTTCCGCCGCTTTTTTTCATGTGGAGGTTCTTTTAAAACTTTTAGCCAATGCGTATAATATGCTTGTGGAAAACATTTTGTTGAATGACGGCGTTAGGATGCCTGTTTTAGGATTCGGAACTTACAGGCTTTCGCCGAATGGCCCGGCTTACGAGGCCGTGTCGGCCGCTTTGGCTGCAGGTTATCGCCATATTGATACGGCTGCCATGTATATGAACGAAGAGGATGTCGGCAGGGCGATTCGCAATAGCAGCATGAATAGGGAGCATGTTTTCGTAACCTCGAAAGTATGGCTTCAGGATATGGGATATGCGCAGACGGGCAAGGCAATAGAAGGCTCGCTTCGCAGGTTGGGTACGGATTATATCGATTTGTATTTGATTCATCAGCCTTATGGGGATATCGAAGGGGCATGGAAGGCCATGGAAAAGGCTCGTGACGAAGGCAAGATCCGCAGCATAGGCGTTTCGAATATTACAGCGAAAATGTGGCATGCGCATGTATTGCAAGCGGGAATGAATCCATCTGTCAATCAGGTGGAGTTCAATCCATATAGCCAGCAGCGATCCGTTCGCAAGGAAATGGCGGTATCCGGCTGTGTTTTATCCGCATGGGCTTCCTTAGCTCGAGCTGATAAGCAGATGATGTCGGAGCCGGTCATAGTCGGAATCGCCCGTAAGCACTCGAAGACGCCAGCGCAGGTCGTGATCAGGTTCATCCTTCAGGAAGGTGTTGTGCCGCTGGTGAAATCCGCCAGTCCGGTTAGAATGGAGGAAAATATCGACGTGTTCAATTTTCGCCTCGATGATGCCGACATGCTTGCTATCAGAGCGTTGGACAAGGGGCATCCGGTTCGAGATCCGGACGATCCGGCTACTTTCAAGTATCTGGTGTCGAGGCATGTCATGTGCGAGAGCGCATCTGAAAATCCTTGAATTTTAGTCAAGAGCAGTGAGTAAAAAATTCCTATTGACATCTTTTGCGATAATTTATAACCTTTAGTGGCTTAGTGAATCAATCAGGATAGGGCAACGTTTGGTTTTGGCGGACCGTTCGTATAGCAAATCATTTTTCGTTAAATTTAATATATAATTTATTATATATTATTTTGTCCTGATTTGTTCTTTTTGCATTTTGGAGGGCTGAATGTACAAAGTGATCAAAAGATCCGGCGATGTTGTGGAGTTCGACATCAAGAAGATCGAAAATGCGATTGTCGGCGCTTTCGTAGGTACTGGCAAGAACTATAACGACGACATCATTCAAATGATGGCTTTGAGGACTACTTCGAAGTTTCAGGGCCTTATAAAGGATGGGAAAATCGATGTCGAGGACATACAGGACTGCGTCGAGAAGACTTTGGCGCAATGCGGTTACGATGATGTCGCCAAGAATTACATTCTCTACAGGATTCAGCACGAAAAGATGCGGAACACCGCCAAGACGTTGGTTGATTATAAGAAGCTTATCGACAATTACCTTAGGGCGGATGATTGGCGCGTGAAGGAGAACAGCACGGTCAACTATTCGATCGGCGGTCTCATATTGTCCAACAGTGGGGCGGTCACCGCCAATTATTGGCTTTCCGAAATCTATGACAAGGAAATCGCCGATGCGCATAGGAATGCGGATTTCCATCTCCATGATCTTTCCATGCTCAGCGGATATTGCGCCGGATGGAGTCTCAAGCAGCTCATAAAGGAAGGTTTGGGCGGAGTTCAAGGCAAGATTTCCTCTGCGCCGGCCAAACATCTTTCCACTCTTTGCAACCAGATGGTCAATTTCATCGGAATAATGCAAAACGAATGGGCCGGAGCTCAGGCGTTTTCATCGGTTGATACCTATCTGTCAGCGTTTGTAAAGGCGGATAACCTCACTTATCCCCAGGTGAAGCAGTGTCTCGAGTCTTTCATTTTCGGTGTCAACACTCCATCGAGATGGGGAACGCAGGCTCCGTTTTCGAACATAACGCTCGATTGGACCGTTCCCGATGACCTTAGGAATGTGAAGGCCATTGTCGGCGGCAAGGATCAGAATTTCACCTATGGGGATTGCAAGGCCGAGATGGATATGGTCAATAAGGCTTTTCTTGAAATCATGATCGAGGGCGATGCCCAAGGCCGAGGTTTCCAATATCCGATACCGACTTATTCCCTTACGAGCGATTTCGACTGGTCGGAAACCGAAAACAACAGACTGCTTTTCGAAATGACGCGGAAATACGGCACGCCTTACTTCTCAAATTATATCGGAAACACGGATATGCAGCCGTCGGATGTCAGATCCATGTGCTGCCGCCTCAGATTGGATTTGAGGGAGCTTAGGAAAAAAAGCGGCGGGTTCTTCGGAAGCGGCGAATCGACCGGTTCGGTTGGCGTAGTGACGCTGAACATGCCTCGTTTGGCATATTTGTCGTCGAACGAAACGGATTTTTATAAAAGGCTTGACAGGCTGATGGATATCGCTGCGAGGAGCTTGAATGTCAAGAGGAAGGTGATTACCCAATATCTGGAGAACGGCTTGTATCCTTACACAAAGAGATATCTCGGCTCGTTTGACAACCATTTCTCTACGATAGGCCTTGTCGGCATGAATGAGGCTTGCAGGAATGCCAAATGGCTCGCTGCCGATCTTACCAGCGGCAAGGCTCAGAGATTTGCGGCGGAGGTTCTCGATCACATGAGAGAGAAGCTGTCGGACTATCAGGAGATCTATGGCGATTTGTTCAATCTCGAAGCCACTCCGGCGGAGAGCACCGCTTACAGATTGGCCAAGCATGATAAGGAAAAGTATCCTGACATAATAACGGCAGGAACCGATACGAGCCCGTATTATACGAATTCGTCCAACTTGCCTGTCGGATTCACCGACGACATTTTCGAGGCCATGGACATTCAGGATCCGTTGCAGCTCAAATACACATCGGGTACGGTTTTCCATATTTTCCTTGGCGAAAAGCTTTCGGATTGGAAAACCACGCAGAGACTTGTCAGAAAAGTCGCTGAGAACCATCAGCTCCCGTATTTCACGCTTTCCCCGACATACTCGGTATGCAGGGAGCATGGGTATATCTCCGGAGAGCAATACGAATGTCCTTCTTGCGGGAAGCCTACAGAGGTCTATTCGAGGATAACGGGATATTACAGGCCGGTTCAGAATTGGAACAAGGGAAAGGTTCAGGAGTTTGCCGAAAGAACGGAATATGTTCCGGAACATTCGCATCTGATGCCTGTTCTGTTCACCACCAGGTCGTGTCCGAATTGTCCTGAAGCGAAGAGGACGCTTGATGAATCCGGAATCAAATACAAGGTCATGGATGCTTACGATAACAAGGACATAGCGGAAATCTATCATGTGACCAGCGTTCCTTCTTTCATTCCGAATCCTGAGGAAAGGGAATTCGTGCTTTCCGGCGTTACTAAAATCACCGATTGGGCGAGGAGTCATAAACTCGCATAGCAGAGATGCGATTCTCCGGATTGCAGAAAAGCGATTTGATCAATTATCCTTCGCTTATTGCATGTTCTTTATGGCTGAAAGGATGCAATCTTGCATGTCCGTATTGCCATAACCCGCTGCTTGTGGGCGATGTGCTTCGACAAGGCGAAGGATCGATCGGTGAGGATGAGTTCTTCGATTTCG
>DMKZ01000084.1 GCA_003454065.1 Spirochaetaceae bacterium | reverse complement strand
CCCGGCGGCTTCGAACGCTAAGTAGTTGGATCCCGACCGATATCGATTGCTGTCATTCGAAAATATGTCTCAAAGAATCGACAAAAGGCTCGCGCCCTGTCAATTATGTTTCCTCTTCTCTCCCTATCTCTGATCTCCAATCCGCCTTTGCTTATGGCTGGCGAATCGGCAAATGTAAAAAAAACTTTGCGCTTCGTTTCCATAACTCAGCACAAACGTGTATATATTTTAGAAATTCTAAAAAAAATGTCAAATTTCTTTGAATATCTTTTTACGAACTTCAAAACCAACATTCGACGGCGTCAAGACCGCATCGCCCGTATCGCAAAAACGCCAAGCGCCTTGCCCATTCAAGCCTGCGAAAACCATCGCTGCTGACAACAGTGAAGTAATGATACGAAAAAATTTTTTTTTGTCAAATTTTTTTAGGTTTTTCGTTTTGGAATCAATTTTGATAAAACCTCATCTGTTTATATATAATGCTTTACCTGCCGTAAAACGCTTCAGTCGCTCGGCAAGCAATCGTATAAACCAGAACTATCAGCAATCCTATCACTACCGACAGAGCCGACGCCAAACCGAAATCATATCTCGAAACCGCCTGATACAAAAGCATGCTAATCGTATAAAACCGTCCCCTGCTCAAAAGAAGCGTTGATGTGACATCGCAAAACGAAAGCGCGAATGAGAATGCGAAGACATTCGGCAGAATATGTTTCAAATCGGATATTTCAACATAAAAAATGCTTAGGCAATCTGACGAGCTGACAAGCATAGCGCCCTCTATCAATGAGAATTTCACGGCATCGTATTCGCCCTTTATCATATAATATGAAAAAGGCACTGTCATCAGGACGTGCGCCAAGAAAAGCGACAAATGCGGATAAGCAGCCAATGCCGATGACAAAACGATTCCGGAAAGCGAGCCTGCGAAAAGCACTACGGGATTATTGAAACCAGTCCTTTTCGAATACGCCGCAAGCAGAATCACGGACAATCCCGATACTACGGATACCGATAGCGAAAAGGCAACGCTTTTGATTATCACAGGCGCAAACGGCAAGACGGAAACGTAATTTGAAAAAGAAAGCCTTCCGGCATGCAGGAACGAAGATGAGATTATGCTGAAAAGCGGAAGCAGAACCGCAATGCCTATCGCAACTGCAAGACAATTGATGGCAATGCTGCGCGGCAGAGAAGCCAGCGGCAGAACACGAAACATCATTTCCGAACCCTCTTTTTTTCGCACCTTCTGCATCATCAGCGAGCAAATCGCAAACAGCACCGAGAACAATACGCTCAGCATGCATAAGCCCGAATATGCGGTCATATCCCCCGTCGAAAACGTCTTGTATATTTCGGATTCTATGTTTCCGGCTTTCATGCCTCCGAAGGTCATGACTATCGTAAAGCTGAAAAAAGCGCTGAAAAACGAAAGCATGAAGCATAGGACAAGGGTCTTCAAAACGGAAGGCAGCAGAATCAGCAGGAATGTCAGAATACGGTTCGCACCCAAAGTCCTGAAAGATTCCTCCCTATCCGCTTTTCGCTGTGCAAGCGCGGAGCAGAGCGAAAGAAAAACCAAAGGAAAACTATAATATGCATGAGTGAGTATTATGCCGCGTCTGCTATACAAGAATCCGCTCGCGGAATTGATAATGCCGGATACGCCGAAAACGGAAGCCAAAGAGACTATTATTATTATGCTCGGAAGAACAAAAGGTATCCTGACAATGCTGAAAAGAGCTTTCCTGAAGAAAAAATCCGCTCTATGGAGAGCAAAAGCCAAAACGGATCCCGTAATCGATGAGAAACATGCCGACCAGAAGCCTATCGCAATGGAATTACCGACTATAGACCTCGCATAAGGCCGGCTCAAGTATTCGGCAAAACGCGCAATATCGAAATGACGCAAGCACCGATGCAACCCGAAAGCAATTACGCACAGAACCGAAAAGTTCATGGCGAAGGCGATCAGACCTAGCGAACGATGAGCATGCGAAAAACGCGAAAGACCCAAATCTAAATAATCGACTTCTGCCACCTGAGGAGCAAGTCGTCGCCCAACTCGGAGCGAATCACCACATCAGGCTTTCTCACTTTGCCATAACCCTCCGGAAGCTCCCCTTCATCGGACACGGGATACATGACATTGCTTACAGCAATATCCTTGGAGTTTCTTACGACAGCATCAAGAAAGGCGCGAGCAAGCTCCTTGTTGCTGCTATCGGACATAACCATCGCATATTCCCGAACTTCGAGATTCCCCTCATCGAACAATAAGCTATCAACATAATCCTCGCCGTTTTCATAATGATATACGGGACTCGTGCTATAGCTAATCATAAGCGGTGCCTCGCCTTTGGTGAAAAGCGAATATCCGACCGTCCATGATGGGGCGACGGTAAGAGCGTTGTCAATCGCTTTTCCAAACCATTCGAACCCTTTCCTTTCGCCAAAAACCTCGGCGGCCCACCTGAGAAGCGCGAATCCTACGAAGCTTGTTCGCGGATCAACCAGAATGATTTTGCCCTTGTATTCCGGCTTCACAAGATCGTTCAGGCTTTTCGGCGGATTCAAAGACGACCTCTTGTCGAACACAAAAGCATAATATCCGTAATCGAATACCTTCGCCACATCGTATTTTCCCTTGAAAACGCTCAAATGCGCATCATCGATCCCTATCACGACATCCGCCTTGATCCTGCCGGATTTCAAAGCCTCAATGAACTCGAAACCGCTGCCCAAATCCAGCAAATCAACCTGAACGCCTTTTTCGGATTCGAATTCCTTGATAATATCCTTGCCTTTGCCCCAGCTATCCGAAAAAGAGGTATAACTCGCCACAACAAGCTTTGATGACGAATTTCTAGCGGAAAACGCTTGCGAAACCGCAACTAAAGATAATAATATTATTGATGATATCTTCTTCATAAGAAATGTCTGAAACCTGATTTTATATTTTTCTGAAAATTATATCAAATATTTCACGCCCCTCGGCAACAGCCTTCCTTTCGTAAGACGTAGTGTTTTTCCTAATGCCTTTGGGAGCAAACGAAGGATAGAGATTTTCGAGGTTTTTTTCTGATGAAAGAGCGTCCAGCATGCATTTGGCGTAGTCCTCCACGTCCGTAGCGGCATGGATGATTCCCCCCGAACGCATGCGGGAGGCGAAAACGCCGGATGTAGATGGATTTACAATGCGTCTTTTCTTGTGCTTCGTCTTGGGCCATGGGTCGGGGAACAAAATCTTGAACTCATCAACGCAAGACTCAGGCATCGATCGATTCAAAAAATCAAGCGCATCGTAATGACATAGCAAAATGTTGTTCAAACCTGCATCAGCTGCTTTCGACATCAGGATGGCAAAGCCCTGAAGATAAACATCGAAGCAAATGAAGTTCACATTCGGATTCTCCTTGGCGTCCCGAAAAGTCGAATCCCCCTTGCCAAACCCTATTTCAACGCACAATGGATTGTCCCTGTTTTCGAATAAGCCCCTGACATCCACCATGCCGCACCGCATATCCTCCGTATATCTGAATGCGTACTTGCCATAATTCTTTGCAATCGCATCCTGGAGCATCGGCCCCAGATTGTTGTTGCGGCTCACATACGAAATATGACCGAATCTGCAATCATCATCCTTATGGTGAACCACGGCGAGTTCGGGAAAAAGCTCAAATATTCGCATGCCCATCGAAAGCCGCCATCGAAATGCGAATCAGCGCATCATTTTCCGTTTCTAATGCGATTCAGACGCGCAACCACTTCCTTGATCACATCGTTCTTGTCGAACCCGATGTCATATTTGCCGTCGCAATACAACACCTTGCCCGCCACCATCGTCATGCGGATATTCGAAACATTCGCGCTATACACCAAATATTTGCAAATGTCGGTAAACGGAACAGCATTCACATCGCCTATATCGACCATTATCAAATCGGCATTCTGCCCTTCCTCCACATAAAGCGAGCTGTCAAGCTTCATGAACTTCGCCGAACCCTCTGTCGCCGCTCGGACGATATCGTAAGGCTTCGGCGCCAATATGTTATCGAACTTTATATGATTGAGCGCCTGCAAAGTCCACATTTCCTTGAAAATGTCGAGGCTATTGTTGGAAGACGCGCCATCGGTTCCGAGACCAGTGAGAATCCTATATCTGGCATATCTTTCGAAATCGGGAACGCCGGAATTCAATTTGGCGTTCGAGCAAGGATTCAACGCCGCGCCGACGCCCTTGGCTTTCATTATGTCAAGCTCCGCATCCTGCATGTGAACGCCGTGAAAAATTCCTCCGCCATAATCGAACAAGCCGAGCGAATCGGCATATTGAACGTTATATGCTCCGAACTTCGAGAAAGCGGTGGAAGCTTCGAAAGCGGTTTCGTTCATGTGAAGATAGAAACCTTTCCGCAATTCTCGCACCGCCCTGCTAGCGCCCTTCATCAGACGTGCCGAAGTTGTGTAAGTCGAATGAACGCCAAGCGCATAGCTTATCAATGGGGACAGGGAGGAGAACCGATCGTTTTCGCTCATAATCCTTTCGTAACTCGCGTCCTCTTCCTTCTGCGTATCGTAGTCGGGCGATTTCGCATTGCTAGTCAGCGAACCGTTCAAAACGCATCTCATTCCCGCCTGCACGAAAGCCTTCGCGACGCTGTCCTGAAAAAAGTACATGTCCTGGCATGCGGTGATTCCGTTTTTGAGATATTCCATTATCGCAAGCAACGAACCGAAGTAGACATCGTCCTGAGTGAGTTTCGCCTCGTAAGGGAATATGACCTCGTTAAGCCATCTTTCCAACGGAAGATCATCTGCAAGGCTTCTGAAAAAAACCATCGGACTGTGGGTATGGGCGTTCTTGAAACCCGGCATCACAACACAGCCGCTAGCGTCTATGATACGAGCGCCTTTCGATGCTGCATCGCTCACCTTTCCTTCAGACCTACCCGCAACCTTTCTGATCTTGCCATCCTCGATGATGACATCAGCATCCAGAAGAACATTATTCCTCAAATCGAATACTTTTCCGCCCTTCAAACATACCGCCATAAGCAT
>DMKZ01000047.1 GCA_003454065.1 Spirochaetaceae bacterium | reverse complement strand
TAGCTTGACAGCAGGCTCAACTGACGCACGCGAGGATTAGATATCTTTCCGAGTGTATCGGTTTCGCATTTGAATTTGCATACATACTTAATCGTGATGAGGGTGAAGGCATGAAAATTTTACAACGTCTATTTGCTGCGGTTGTCGTAAGTTTATTGTGTACGACGTCCGTTGCGTTTGCGGAGGATGTTTTTTTTGAAGAGCAGGACGGTATCATCTATTATTGTGGGGATCGGAGTTATCCGCTTTGGTCTATGGGGAATCGAGTGGCAGCTGTTGCCGATCTTTCCAGCGCGTATATTGCGGATGAAAACGAAAAATGGCGATTGATTGGTTTTTTATCATTTCCGTTGCTTTTGAACGGGAATAATTCTTTAAACGGCGCGGTTGCGCTTAATGAAGAAGTCCGTGAGTGCTGGTTTTGGCAAAAAAAGAAAACGGGGGAGTTTTTCTTTTATAGAGACGGACGCCCAGGCAATAAAGTGGAAGGCACGGCATTTTGGCGTGAATTAAGCGTATATGGTATGCTTTTGGAAGCTGCGGAATTACAGACAGTAAATTATGATGAATAAATGGGATATTATACCTATGTGTTTATAAATATTTCTTGCCGAAAACTCTAAAATAATTTATAATATCAATGTAAAGAGGAAGAGTAGTTTCCTGAAGGGAGTGTATCATTATGGCTATTGGAGGGCTTGGGTATCTCAATCAGATTAATCGTACGAATTCAAATGTGAGTTCCAGTGTTCAAAAGATTGTCACTGGATCCAACCATCCTTCTGCAAGCAATGGGTCTTCATCGTATGCGATTTCGGAGCGAATGAGATCGAACGTAGGGACCGCGGCGCAGTCAAAAAGCAATGCGCAGACTGCAAACGCTATGTTAAATGTAGCAGTCGGCGGAGTTAGTTCCACGGTCAACGCATTATCCAATATCAAGAATCAGATTCTGCAGGCGGCAAATGGAACCAATCAGGATTCGGATATTGCAGCGATTGGGCAGACTATAGCAAAGGCCGTTTCCACAATCAATGACAATGCTTCGATTGAATATAACGGCATGAAGCTTTTGGATGGTTCGCGGTCAATTACTGTAGCTGGTGATACGGGATACAAAACCGTTAATTTAAAGGATTTGTCGTCCGAAGGATTAGGCTTGACGGACAAACAAGGCAATTCGATGATTGATCTCTCTTCGCGGGAGGGAATCGAAAAATCCATTGAAACGGTGGATAAAGCACTTAATGCAACTTTAGGAATGGCGACAGATATCGGCGCAGCGCAACAGGGGCTTATGGCTTCGGAGGAGAACTATACGACAATGGGCGAGTCGTTGACGGCGTCTCTTTCCACGGAAGACGACACGGATATTGCTGCAGAAGTGACAAAATTACGTTCTGCAGAGACTCAAAATCAGCTTGCTTTGCATGCGCAAAAAATGTTTATGCACAATAGTGCACAGGTACTATCGCTTCTTCCTTGATTTTGTATCGGCCTTTTTCGAAGGACTGCTTGATGGCAGTCCTTTTTCTTTTGGGAGTTATGGCTATGAATCTATTTCTTGCATCCAATATGGCATAGACTGATAACGACGTGCATGTTATAATTAAGCACGGACAGCTCAATAGAAAACATTCATGCCACATACAGCGACATGATATTTACTTCGAGTACACTTCTTATCGAAAGGACGTTAGTCATGGCATTATTGGAAATAGAGAAAGCAGGAGCTCCTATTTTAAAGCAAATCTGCGATCCGGTTAAGAAAATTGATGGAAAGCTCAGGAGTTTTCTCGACGATATGGCGGAAACAATGTATAAATCCGACGGGATCGGCCTTGCCGCTCCCCAGGTGGGGCGTTCGATTCGTGTGGTAGTTATCGATATCAGAGAAGGTAAATTATTGGAAATGATTAATCCGGAGATTACGTCTAAGGAAGGCGCTGCTGTTGATTCAGAGGGCTGTTTGAGCGTACCTGGGATTTTCGGTGAAGTTGAACGTTCGGAGAAAGTGACGGTTGATTATACGACCCGCTACGGTAAACGCCGTAAATTGGAGGCGGATGGCCTCTTAGCGAGATGCATTCAGCACGAATTGGATCATTTAAACGGTATCCTGTTCATCGATGTGGCCAAAAATCTTCGTCAGGAGACGCCTGAACCATGAAACGGTTGAGAACATTTTTTATGGGAACTCCGGATTTTGCCGTTCCGTGCTTGAAACGGCTTGTGGAAATAAGCGACGTCGTGGGCGTCGCGACACAACCGGATAAGAAAAGAGGCCGCGGACAAAAGGTAACTCCGTCTCCCGTAAAAATATTTGCGCAGGAGCGCCGCCTTTCCGTCTATCAGCCCGAGCGTATCCGAAACGAAGAATTTGTTGCTCAGTTGGACGCGCTTTCTCCTGAATTGATTGTGGTCGTAGCGTTTGGACAAATTTTGCCTCCGCATATTTTAGAGTTGCCTGCATTTGGCTGCATCAACGTCCATGCGTCACTTTTGCCACGCTATCGTGGAGCGGCGCCGATGCAGCGGTGTCTAATGGCGGGTGAGACAAAAACGGGCGTGACGACGATGTTCATGGATAACGGATTGGATACAGGAGATATTCTGCTGCAAGAAGAGATTGAGATTGGACCTGACATGACGTTTGAGATGCTCCATGATACATTGCGGGAAATGGGAGCAGATCTGTTGGAAAAGACAATGGAGGCGCTGACTGAAGGGGCGTTGATTCGGACAAAGCAGGATGATTCATCATCAAGTTATGCCGCCATTTTAACGAAAGATACGGGACGGATGGACTGGAAAAAATCCGCCGTTGAATTGCATAATTTGGTTCGCGCATTAGATTCCTGGCCCGGCGCGTATACGGTTATGGATGGGCAAACATTCAAAATCTGGCGTACGCGTGTCGTTTCTGAAGATTATCGCGGTATTCCCGGTGAAGTGGTGCATCAGACAAAGCAGGGACTTGCAGTTGCGACAGGGGCTGGGATATTGGAAATTCTTGAATTGCAAGCGCCGGGAAAAAAGCGAATGCTCACAACGGATTATTTACGCGGACATGCAGTATCCGACCATAGTTGTTTTGCATAATTGGAGGTAAATATGGAAGACGCGTTCGTTATGGAACGACCGCGCAAGCGGCTTTTTATGGCCCTATTGTCGTTAAGCCTGTTGGTTGTGGGATTTTTGGTTTATGCGATATGGCGAATTAGTTATTTGGGCTTGCGTGAGATCAATTCGTACCTCCCGTTGATTTTAGGCAGTATATTGGCTGGGCTTTTTTTAATCACCGGGCTCGGAATCGTCGGAATCGTGGGAGCGATTCTTGGCGTGCCTTTCTTGTCGATGTTTCAAACTCGCACTTACGCTTTAATCAATGCATTGTTTCCGATTGCGATTCTGTTGGGCAAAATGTTTGGCTTTGATCGGCG
>DMKZ01000048.1:11409-11826 GCA_003454065.1 Spirochaetaceae bacterium | reverse complement strand
TGATGAACATCCTCTTCGGCATGAAGGAGATTGCCGAGACGGGCGGATACGAGGGTGAGATTCTTCTAAATGGCGCTAAGGTGAACTTCACATCGTCTTTCGATGCCTTGAATGCCGGATTGGGAATGGTGCATCAGGAGTTCAGCTTGCTTGGCGGATTCACTGCTGCGGAAAACATTGTTCTGAATCGCGAAAGCCTTAACAGAAACGTGCTCGGTGATTTATTCGGCGAAAGGATGAACACCATTGACAATGAGGGCAATCTGAAACGCGCGATTGAAGCCATAAGCAAGCTTTCTGTCGCTCTTGATGAGAAAATGCTGGTTGACAGCATGCCAGTCGGCCATAAGCAATTTACGGAAATTTCCAGAGAGCTTTCCCGCGTGGGCATAAGGATTCTTCTTCTGGACGAGCCGA
>DMKZ01000048.1:0-11379 GCA_003454065.1 Spirochaetaceae bacterium | reverse complement strand
GAGCCGACAGCCGTGCTTTCCGAGAAAGAGGCCGAGGGCCTTCTTGATGCGATGCGCATTCTCAAAAGCAGCGGAATATCCATCATATTCATCACGCATAGGCTTGCCGAGATTATCGATGTTTGCGATAAGTTGATCGTGATGCGCGATGGGCAGATAGTCGATACCATCAGGAAAGAAAACGCTGATGTCCGCTCTATCGCCAGGGCAATGGTCGGAAGAGATGTGAAGGGAGACGACTCGAACAGCAGTTCCGGCAAGATTGCGGAATCGAATAGCGATGACTTCATTCTTTCCGTTCGCGGCTTGTATGTCGATATGCCGGGCGAAATCGTCCGAAATGTCAATTTGGATGTCAGATGGGGCGAGATTCTCGGAATCGCAGGATTGGCTGGTCAAGGCAAACTTGGAATACCGAATGGAATCATGAAACTATATCCATCAGGCGGCAGGATTATCTTCGACGGCAAGGATATTTCATGTTTCTCCACTCGCGACTGTTTGAAGAGCGGGATTGCGTTCGTTTCCGAAGATAGGCGCGGAGTAGGACTTCTGTTAGACGAAAGCCTTGAATGGAACATAGTTTTCACGGCTATGGAAATGCAGGACAGGTTCCTGAAAAAATACGGCTTCATAACGTGGCGCGATGTGCCTCAGATCGAAAAAACGACGAGAAGATACATCGATGAATTGCAAATCAAATGCACATCATCGAAACAAAGGGCCAGAGAGCTTTCCGGAGGGAATCAGCAGAAAGTATGCTTGGCGAAGGCTTTTTGCATGAACCCGAAGCTTCTTTTCGTATCGGAGGCGACAAGAGGCATAGACATAGGTGCGAAGATGCTTGTTCTTGAGGCGCTTAGGGAGCACAATAGGGAGAACGGAACCACAATCGTTTTGGCATCGAGCGAATTGGAGGAGCTTCGCAGCGTATGCGATAGGATAGCCGTCGTAGCCGACGGCAGGATTTCCGGGATACTCCCAGCAGGCGCTCCATCCGAGGAATTCGCTCTTCTGATGGTGGGCCATAGTTCTCAAAGCATTGAAAAAGGAGAAAGGGCAAATGATTGATTGGAAGGCGGCACTTCGCAGGAACGGCATATTACGCGATATGCGGAAGCTTATCGATTCCTTCGGGCTTCCGAGATTGATAATCGCTCTTTTCCTCCTGTTTTTGTTTATCTTGGCGCCATTCGGCGGCATAAGCATATCAAGGTCGATAGGCGATGTTCTGATGAGGTTCGGACAGAACGCCGTGCTTGTTCTGGCCATGGTTCCGATGATACATTCCGGTTGCGGCCTTAATTTCGGGCTTCCGCTTGGCATCATAGCAGGGCTTTTGGGCTCTACTTTGGCGATAGAGATGAATGTTGCCGGTCCGATGTCGTTTGCCATTGCGATTGTGATAGCTTGCGCATTCGCAATCGTTTTCGGTTTCGTTTACGGACAGCTTCTGAATCGCGTAAAGGGCGGTGAGATGATGATCGCAACGTATGTCGGATATGCGATCGTTTCTTTCATGTGCATGATGTGGCTTCTTCTGCCATACAGGCATCCCAACATGGTTTGGGGCTTCGCTGGCACTGGATTGAGAACGACGATTTCCACGGAAGGGTATTATTTCCATGTCCTTTCCGATTTTCTCGCCTTTGATCTGCTCGGAGTTCGCATTCCTACGGGAAGCTTTCTGTTCTTTGCGCTTCTCGCATTCGGAATGTGGGCTTTCCTGCATACGAAAACTGGAACCGCAATGACAGCGGTCGGGTCGAATCCGAATTTTGCCAGAGCCAGCGGAATAAACATTGACGGCATAAGGACGTTATCCGTCATATTAAGCACCGTTCTCGGCGCCATAGGCATTTTGGTCTATCAGCAGGCATTTGGTTTCATACAGCTTTACATGGGGCCGTTCTATATGGCCTTGCCTGCGGTTTCCGCCATACTCATCGGCGGTGCATCCGTGAATAAGGCCAGCATAGTGAATGTCATAATCGGAACGATCCTTTTTCAAGGAATAGTTACAATGACCCCGTCCGTAATCAATTCGCTTATGCAGACGGATATGAGCGAAGTCATAAGGATTATAGTTTCCAACGGCATGATATTGTATGCGCTCACAAGGAAGACGGAGGGTTCCAATGAATAGTAAAATCGATTTCAAGGCATTTCTTTGCAAGACGCGCGACGGTATGATGTCCAAAGGCGCCCTCAAGAAGTTTTTCCTCGGCAATCTCGTGCCAATAATGTTCGTGCTCATAGGCGTCCTCGGAATAGCGTATTCAGGTTTTTCATTCACTTCCATAGCCAATGAGATGCTGACCAGACTTGCGAGAAACAGCTTTCTGGTCGTATCGCTTCTCATACCGATAATGGCTGGGATGGGCTTGAATTTCGGCATGACATTAGGTGCGATGGCCGGTCAGATAGGGTTGCTTTTCATAATGGATTGGCAAATAGTCGGAATTCCCGGCATGGTGCTCGCAGCCATAATAAGCACGCCTATCTCGATATTCCTGGGCTGGTGGTGCGGAACCATACTCAACAAGGCAAAAGGCCGCGAGATGGTGACCAGCTACATAATAGGCTTTTTCGTAAATGGCGTCTATCAGCTGATAGTCCTTTTTCTGATGGGAAGCCTGATTCCGATAAAAAGCACGATTCTTCTGCCAAGAGGCTATGGAATCAGGAATATGGTGAATCTGCAAGGCATAAGGAAATCGCTCGACAACTCCCTTCTTTTGAGAATAGGAAGCATAAGCATTCCGATCATGACGTTCGCCGTAATAGCGCTGCTCTGCATATTCGTCCTTTGGTTCAAGAAAACGAAATTGGGACACGATATGGCGGCGGTTGCGATAGACATGAAAGTCGCTAGAGATAGCGGTATAAACGTAGAACGCACCCGTTTGCTTTCGATTATAATCAGCACTGTACTTGCCGGGTATGGAATGATAATATACCTTCAGAACATGGGAACGCTCAATACGTATAACAGCCACATGCAAATCGGAATGTTCTCGGCTGCTTCGCTTCTAGTCGGAGGAGCATCGGTGGCAAAGGCCAATATACGAAACGTGTTCCTCGGAGTGATTCTTTTCCATCTGATGTTCTATGTGGCTCCTTACGCAGGGAAGAACCTCATAGGGGAAGCGCAGCTTGGCGAATATTTCAGGGTGTTCGTGTCGTATGGAGTCATCACCATTGCGCTTGTGATTTACGAGATGTCTAAAAAGCGCGCCAAGACGGCGGAAATCGAAGAACTGAAAAAAGGTGCGGAGGGCGGCTGATATGGATTGGAAATCATTGTTTTTGAAAAAGAGGAATTGCGCCATAGTCGCAACTGCCCTCGCTCTCGTTCTTTTGGCTTGTCTGATGTATTGCGCAGGCAAGAACCACTATGTTTATGCCGACAATTCCGACATTACCATCAACGGCAAGCTCATAAAGGCTCTCGATGGAGCTGTGATAACATTTGATGGAGGAGAGGAGCTGGAGACTTTTGCAGGCATGAGAGATGAGTTCGACGATGCGCGCAGGCAGAAGCATCATCTTCGCGTCGATTGCAATGGGGAAACGGTTGAGAGGACATTCAATATTCCGGTCGCCGAGAATGCCGTGATAATAAGAATTCCAGCGTTCTTTCGCTATCCCGATGATAAATCGCTCTGGCTCGAGAGCTTCAGGCAGATTATTGATGCTCCCGAAGATATCTCGTCAGGTTCGGGTGCTAGCAGCGACATCACCCAAGACGGCGAATTCGTTATGTAGGGAGGTTCTTTTAAAACTGCTTTCTTCATGCTTTGTTTGCTTTTTTAATCGCCTCTTTAGTATAATTGAAAGGCGTATATTTCCGATGTGGTGCGTTTGATTTGTTTGCGGCAGTCGTATAGTGGTTATTACCCAAGCTTCCCAAGCTTGAGATGAGGGTTCGATTCCCTTCTGCCGCTAAAGCTAAAGTGGAATCGGGGACGCAGTGCTGCAAGGCGCTGCGTTTTGTTTTTTTTGAACCCAAAAGGGACATTCCTCTGAGAGCCGCTTAAACGATCTCAAGTTTTCATATTCGCATCTTCGCTCGGCTTTCAAGGGAATTCCCGTCGGGTTTAAAAAAACGGAGCGATTCCCTTGCTAATCGCCTTGATTCCGCTTTGAATTTCGGCATCGGATTACGCAATGCGACGTCACGGCGGAGCCGATGAGGGTTCGATTCCCTTCTGCCGCTTATTTATTTTATCTTGGTGCTTGCATAGTTAAAGGCTTATTATTCTCCTTTGTTTCTATTGTTAAGCACTATGTTATTACATAGTTTCCCAATCAGTTTATACAAATCATCATGGTGATGATTATGCCGCCATTCGCATTCTCCGATCTTGGCCTTAGCCTCCCTTATGCTCTCCGAGGATATCATTCTTCTGATAAGGTTGAAATACCCGTTCACCGTGTTCCTGTTGACTTTGGATATGTTCGCGGTTTGGGTTGCTGGCAGGTCGTTTTTGGAACACGAAAAGATGCTCGTCTTTTGCTTCTCGTTAATTCTTTGAAACTTCACAGGCTAAATTGTGTTTCTACATTCTTCTAACTAGTCAAGCTCCTTATTTTTTTCTTCTGAAATCATTTGACTTGTTGCCGTCGCGTTCATTATATTATTATCACTATTATTATTAAAATACTAGGTTAGATTTGATCTGCCTGAATGAAGGAGGTTAATAAATGTGGAAAAGGATTCATTTTTCTTGGTTTTCACTATTTATCATTCTGTTTGCAGTTTCTTGCTCGGAAAATGATAGCGGTGTGATAAGGGAGGTCAGAATAAACTAGCCCGAGTCGAATGTGCTTTACGCTGTGGAGGGCACGAAAAGCGGCGTTCAGCTTTCGGCTGAAGTGGCTGCAACCAGCCTTGATGACAAATACAAGGCAAATCGAATGGTCGACATCCGATGCTTCTGTGGTCAGCATCAGCCGAAGCGGATATGCCGAGGCGATAGGCCCGGGCAAGGCCGTCGTTACGGCTAAATGCACGAACCCCGATAATCTTGCCGATTACAAAAGCGACCAGCTGGTGCTTTCCGTGAACGCCCGGCTTGACATCAATAACACGCTGAAATTGAGTCCTGCTTCGATGCTATCCGAAGACAAGGCGGAGCTAATCTCCGGAAAGACCGTCGTCTGGCAGATTGTTGAGGGGGAGGAGTTCGCATCGATTGATGAGGAGGGCAAGATCGTCCTGAACCCTGAAAGGCCCGCGGAAGGCGGGAAGGTGGTCGTCCGCGGCACGTGCGAGGGCATAGATGATATAGAGTTTGTCATCGAGGTTGCCACGCTCGTCGAATCCGTGACGATAACCAGAGACGGCGAGGCGGTTTCGGAGCTCGAGATCGAGAATGGCGAGAGAGCCGATTTGGTTGCCGTCGTTCTTCCCGAAGGCGCAAGCGACGGAACGATAGGCAAGGGGATCACATGGGTCAGCGGCGATCCGGAGGCGGTGGAGGTCAGAGGCGTATCCGAGGATTCCAGGCAATGTCGGATCAGCGCCAAAAAGGTTACGGTCGAGCCTGTGACTGTCTGGGCGATATCGGATGATGCGGGCATTTCGTCTTCAATCAGCATAACCGTAAAGCAGAGCATCGCCGTCAATTCGCTGAAAATCGAATCGGAAACCGGCTCTTCGAAGATAATGAACGTCGGAAAGACCCTTCAGCTCCATGCGGATGTGGACATGACGCCCGCTTCGGCCACAGAGGGGAGGGAGATCGTATGGAGTTCGGACAATGAGTCCGTTGCTTCTGTCGATGACGACGGCCTCGTGACCGGCAATGAGCTTGGCAAGGCCGTGATAACCGCTACGTCCGTCAAGGATCCGTCCAAATCGGACACCTTCGAAGTTGAGACCATAGTCAGCGCGATATACTTTGAATCCGAGGACGCATTCTGTCTTCAGACGAAGGAATCCAAAAAAACATGGTCGGATGAGTTTGGTAATTATGATGACAATTATCTTGAATACGCCACATCCGATCCCACCTTGGAAAGTTCGTGGCAAATCTGGGACGGAGCTGAGAAATTGCAATCTGCCGAGTTTGATGACGGCCTCAACAGGCTTTATCTCAGAGGAAAAGGGAACACGAAAATTTCAAATCTGACCGATGTTGAAGCATACAATACAAATTATGGCGGATTTTACATAGGTTCGGGACTTTTCAGATTTACTTCTGACAATCAGAATATTGAGATCGCATCCGGCGGAGATATAATGTCGCTTCTTGACTGGGAAGATCCTGATAATGCAACAATGGCGGAATATGCCTTTTGTGGTCTATTTGCGAATGCGCCACTGACTTCCATTCCTGAATTGCCAAGAAAATCATTTTCCATGGCGAATGGATGCTATCTGGCTATGTTATTGAATTGTGACAAACTTGTGACCGCTCCTGAACTTCCCGCAAAAAAACTGAGCAAAGGTTGCTACCGTTATATGTTTGAAGGTTGTGATGCATTGAAAAATCTTCCTGAGTTTTCTCGGGATACTCGCTTGGCGCCGGATTGTTATGCGTATATGTTCTATAAATGTACGGCATTGGAGGAAATCCCGGATTTGCCAAATAGGAACTTAGCGGAAAATTGTTACTCTTATATGTTCTCCAATTGCACATCTCTTGCAAGCATCCCCGATTTTTCTGCTGATGTTCAACTTGCGAAAGGTTGCTATAGCAGTATGTTTGCATATTGTAAGAATTTGGAAAAAGCCCCTGAGCTTCATGCTACGGAATTGGCAGCTTCCTGTTATTCAGGAATGTTCTCTAATTGTGAAAAATTGGAGACTGCTCCTTTGCTTCCTGCCACAACGCTTGCACCCAATTGCTATTCCGATATGTTCTATTATTGTAAAGCGTTCAAAAATGTCCAAGAAACTCTTCCGGGAATTAATGTCGAGAGAAATTCCTATGGTTATATGTTTTATGGCTGTAGCAGTTTGGAAATTGCCCCTAATATAAGCGGAGAGATTTTTGATTATGGTTCCTGCAGTTCCATGTTTGCGTATTGCACATCACTTAAGAAAGCACCTGATTTGAGAGGAACAGTTACTGAAGATGGGCAGTTTATTTTCAATTATATGTTTAGTAATTGCACATCACTTGAAACAGCACCTGTTTTAGCGATAGATAAACCTGCGTATTGCGGATATCAGGGGATGTTCAATTATTGTACAGCATTGAAATCGCTCCCTGCATTACCTATTACAAATCTGAGAAGCGGGTGCTATCAAAATATGTTTTACGGCATTGGCACTCAAAATATCAAGTTCAGCACGGAACAAACCGAAGAGTGTCCTAACGAGTATATTACCTTCCCATCAGATGAAGAAGCGAAAAGAATGACCATAATTGATGATAGTTATAGCGGTGTCGGTTATGGTATAAGCCAGATATGTATGTCTATGTTCCATTATACGACACTGGAACCGGAAACTACGTATTATACAAATGTTCCGATTGCCAGAGATGGCAATTGATTGGTTTTCTGCCGTCCTATTTTCGGGACGGCTTTTTATTTTTAAGTCAAATGCAACACCGCCCCGTAGTACGCCTCGGCCGGAAATTGAGCTCCCTTATCATAGCGCTTATGAATTCGTCCGTAAAGGATGAGATGTCCTGTCCTCGATCTGCTCGAGCGACATCTGGTGGCTGAGCACCCTGTCAGCTATGAATTCCGTCGTCCGCGGGTCCGTCAGCTTCCGCTTCGGCCCGCAGACTTTGCGCCGCCTCCTGTACTTCTACCCCGGCCTCGGCGGCCGAGTAGCCGCCCTCGCCCGAATTGCGGGCCAGCTCCATGGATATCGCAGACCTGCTCCTGCCGGTGCCGCGGCGATTTCCGACAGGCTCGCGCCGCATCCGTGCACCAGCATCGTAAATCGTCATTTCAACATGCTGAGGAAAACGATATTTTCAGAAAGTATAAAAGTGGCGAAAGCCGTGATAGGAGAATACGAATCGGACGAATCGCATTTCGGAGCAAGGAGGATCAGAGGCTAGAGCCGCGTCAACGGAATCGAGAACTTCCGGAGCTTCGCTGTGGATGGGCTCGCCAAGTTCAATGGTTGTTCATCGGATATTTTCATGTATCATCTGAAGGAATGCGAATGGCGCTACAACCGCAGGAACGACGACATTTGCAAGTATATCAGAAAGATGTATAATAGAAAATATTTTGACTGGGGGAGAATTCATTCTTAACTGATCAAGCGCCTTTTGTTAATGTATGAATATCAATCCTTTTGTTCTGTATCATATGGCTACGCACGATTTCTGGACTTTTAATGGAGGTTGCTGGATATGAAAAGAATATTGTCATTTGTTTCGGTGTGTTTCTTGGGCATATTAATGCTCGTTGCATGTAATTTGCCTTTGGAAAGCGAAGCTTCTGAAAAAGAAGGAGGCGGCGGAGCTTCTAACGGTGGGAATTCTAATGGTGGCGGGGCTCTTATTCCAACTGATCTTGCTTATGGTATGCTAACTCCATATTCCGGGAGCGGATATGATAAATCACAGGATCAAGAAGACTGCGATGCGAAATTAACTGATAATGATGTTGATTTTATTCATGTACAGATAAGAAATGGCAAAGGGATTCTTTACGAGGCATTTAAGGGCAATGATTATGTGTTCAGAGTCGTCGCCGGAAATGCTCAGGATACTGCTGAAATAGGGTATTGGGAAAGTGATGACTACGAGAATAATGTTGGGTGTTGGGGTAGGTATGTCAGAGGTGAATTCGGATATTCGCTTGGAACCGCATCGATGAAGAATTCCGAACTCAAGGTCAGCTGGGAACCTGTTCATTATTCAGAGGCGAAAATAGAAGAATACATGGCTCAGGCTGAAAAAATGGGATGGGTTGGTCGAACTGATGAGGCATTTGAATTAGGCACTGAGTATTATAGGAAAAAAGACTGGTATCAGAAATGCGAAGAGCTCTATGATGCTCCTAATACTGCAGAACTTATTAAAGCAATCAACTCGAGGTATGCTTGTAAAACATACGAAGGTCTTGTTCCGAACGATGCTCTTGATTTAACCCAATACGCATTTGATAATGAGTCAATGACATTCAAGAGAGAGCATGAGAATCTGGGTCATGTTGAATTAACGCTTGATGATACTGGCAGAGCGAGAATTATAAAAGTTTCAAACGATGCGGGTGGATGGTTAGCTATGTATTTGGAGTATTCGGGTGAAGTTCCGGTAGCTCCTCCTATTCCACCGGAACCAGTTGCGCCTGCTGAACCGGAACCTGTTGATGTTTCATACACTAAGAGTGAGGTTAGCGCTGCAAAGTTTGCTGTGTGGGATAGTTTTGCAAATCAGAGTTACTCAACTAAGGATGATGCTTCAAGGGTCGGTTCTAGTAATACATCCATATATGTTGATAAGTATGAAAACGGAAGCAACGTTCCTGAAAAACTAATAGCATATAGACGAGTCACTCAGAATATGAGTGGTAGTAATAATGGACAAAGCGATGTTTGCGATGGGGTGTCCGCATCAAAATCTTGCGGTATTTTGTTTGATGCTAACGGACATGTGAAATCGGGTGCAGGATATTTGGGTTTAATTGGTCCGATTAGCAATTCCGATAATCCTCAGCCTGATAAGAATGGCTATTATGTGAAAAATAATTATCAAATTATCGGTCTTGGCGAAAATGATTGTGAATTAGAAGAATATCTGGACGACTGGGATAGAACGCGTTATTATCCTTTGTATATCAAAGAGAGTGAGAGAAGCAAGTACACTTTACCTTTGGATGCAGATATTGAAACTTGGAGAAAGCTATGGAGGAAATCGACACAGGAAAGTGGTGTTGATGAAAACATGTATGGGAATGATTATACGACTTATACGTCTGAACCATATTTCTATAACTATCCAAAAGGGCCTAAGAAACTAACTTATGGCGGCGAGTTTTATCATGATGGTGTAGTTAATGCAGATACGAAGGCTGCTCTTAAGGCCAGTGTTGATAAATGCGAGGAAGAAACAATAAGACCGAATCTTATGAACGGCTGGCTTTGTGAGTGTTCAAATGTGGCTAAGCCGCCAAGGGTCGTTGATTCGTACATATTAGTATATCTGTTCTATGACAAAGTTGATGGATATGGTAGAAAATATGCTAATTCCAGTTGTGGCAATGTCACAAAAGTTGTCACTAAGAAAGGGGATGATGTCGTTATAACATGGGAGGATTCTAAATATAGGGAGATTCCGGAGCAGCAAGCACTCGATTTGATCGACAGATATTATAATGGCGATACATGCAGTATCGATTATTACTTTGATGTTGTTATAAAAAGGGTTGAAAACTTCCAAATGTGGATGGATGAAAGAAATTTTGATTATCTTAATGTTTGTAAAATTAACAGCGGATTAATGCGTGATATGAAAAATTTCTGCGGAGATTGGAAAGGTGATGTTTCTAATTTTAAAATTTCCAATATGGGATTTATGCAGAACGGATTCTATACGAACAGGTATGCTCGTATTAATTCTACAATAGATAATTGGTCTGACGAATACAACCTTGATATCAATAATTATACATATTCAAATGGTTGGTATGTTTGTAAAAATGCAGATTATGATTTGAAACTGGCATTTGATTCTGATTCTAGGCTTAGAGAGGTTCAGTATAAGCCGAAGAGTAATTCTGATGCTTGGAATATGTTGATTAATTATGGTGAGAATGTTCCTAATTGGTTTCCGAGACCTCACAGCGTAATGGCTATGGAGGAATTCCAGTAAGGTTGCTGTTATGTATAAAGGGCGCTTCTGAAAACCTGCTGTCCAGAGGGCGCCCTAAAACTTACGGCTAAAAGGTTTCCGGAGAGTGTTCTTCGGAAACCTTTTTTTGTAAGGGCGATGTGCCATGGAAGCCTGTATTCTTACTGATGTCTCCTGTTATGCGATTGAATAGATGTATTGTCGTCGCTGTGGCAACTGTCTGACGGCTTGCCATGTCGGCGCGGTGGAAAAAGGGTAAATCTGTGAATAATAAAACAACGCAGGAGCAACTCCGGAAATTACAGTAGAGTTAAATGAGGAAACCTTTAACATCCTCATGGAGAGATATAAGGAGATGGCATCATCTGCAAGCGGTGGTGGAGGCGCAAGCGTCCCGTATGACATAGACATCACAATAACCGAACTTGATATAGGCAAAATAGATAAGGATTACTTAAATAGCCAATTTAAAAGATATTCTCCGTGACTTTATGAGAACCCCGCATAATGAACAGAATTTGAATGAATTCGGTAAATTTGATGCGATAGCAAACACAATGGATATAGGGCGCTTCTAAAAACCCCAGAGTCCAAACCTGCCAGATGT
>DMKZ01000028.1 GCA_003454065.1 Spirochaetaceae bacterium | reverse complement strand
CCAAGGAACGCTTCAGAAATGGTTTTGCAAATGATCAGGCGGGCAGACAAGGCTTGTCCGATACCATAATCGCCGTATCCCAGCCAGAACCTGTTTGCGTCGTATGCGGCAAGAAGATAGCCCAAATCGAAACTTCGATAGTGGCGAAGAAGTTTTTTCCTGATTATTCGGACAATTCAGATAATGATAATTCAGATGATTCGCATAATTCAGAGTTGCCTGCTTCGCCATCCGAAATGCCTTTGAAACCGAATGGATGCAATGAAAACGATAACCTGAAGTCTTTATGCCACTTCGATTGCGCAATCAGATACATAAGGGAAAGCCGCCAACTCAAACCGCCGTATAGGATTTCATACATAGGGAGCGGCAACTTCGCAATATTCAAATACGGCAAGAACAAGAGCGAATTCGCTTTTGTCGAAAAAATCGAATTCGAATCGCGCGATGACTTCAAGGCGATGCAGGAATATGTGCAGGGGCTTGTCAAATGAAGCTTTGCGTAATACCGGGAAGCTTCGATCCTCCGACAAACGGCCATGTGGATTTGATCAAAAGGGCTTCGGCTCTGTTTGAGAACATCGTTGTTCTGGTAGCGAAGAACTCAGGCAAGACCTGCCTTTTTTCCGCATCCGAACGCAAGAAGATGCTAGAAGACATTTTCAGCGATTCATCGAAGATAAAAGTAGATGTATGCGATGGACTTGTCGCGAATTATGCCAGCAAGATAGGCGCTGACACGCTTGTGCGCGGAATACGCAACGCTGCCGATTATTCCTATGAAACCGAAATCTATCAAGTCAACAAGACGATTTGCCCGGGCCTTGAAACGGTTTTCATACCTGCCAGCACGTCATTGTCGAGCATACGCAGCTCAAGCATCCGCGAATTGGCCCTTTATGACATGGACGTGTCGCTTTTCGTTCCCGAAGTCGTAAATCGCAATATTCTCAACAAACGCAAATCAGCTGCGAAGTGAATGCGCAAGGCAAATACGCAGGCGACGAGATGACGGGCGGTTTTCTGGATGTTGAAAAGCTTACGATTCGCTTGGATGACAAAATCTTCGTTTATGATTTTTCGTGTGCAAAAGGGGAATGCGTAGGCATTTTGGGGCCTTCGGGTTCTGGCAAAACCACATTCTTCAGGGGTCTGACAGGTCTCGAGAGAGCGGTATCCGGAAGCATTCGCTTGGATGGCGCCGACATTACGAGGCTTCAGGTTCACAAGCGCAGAATCGCATTGATGTTTCAGGATTATGCCATATTCGAAAACCTGACCGTTGAGCGGAATCTGAAATTCGTCCTGTTGGCGAATAGGATCAGACATTCGAAATGGAGCGGAATGATAGATGACATTCTGCAATTCACAGGGCTTTCCGATAAGCGAAAGCAGATGTCGGGAACCCTTTCCGGCGGCGAGAAGCAGCGCCTTGCTTTAGCCAGATGTCTTATAATCCCTCCGAAAGTATTGCTTCTGGATGAGCCTTTCAACAGTCTTGATTCAGATATGAAGGCTTCGATTGCGGAGCGCCTATCGGAAACCCGCAGAAAATTCGGCATTACGGTTCTGATCATAAGCCACGATGAAACCGACTTCACCAAATTGCTTTCATGCGACAGAATCGTCAGAATCGAGGATATGCTCAGGCGAGAAACCTCACGATAGATGCTGATTAGGAATTTGGAGAAGAAAGTTGTCGAAATCAACGACATCATGCAAGACGGCCGCGAGGCCGGCATGCGTTTTTTCGCCGATTACGACTCTAAAAACCCTGATATTGCTCCGCTTTTTTATCAGATCGGATATCTTACCATAAAAGAATATTATCCGGAAATGGAATCCTATTTGGTTGGATTTCCTAATTGCGAGATGTCGGAAGGGCTATGCCAAGCCGTATCAGATTTGCGGAAAGGAAATACGCAAAGTGGCGCTCGTGTTTTCATCGAGCAAGAAATTTTTGGTCGGTTGGAAGGAAGTAATAGCATAGCTGAATGGCAAACAGACTGTTGTAATATAATAGCAATAATTAATTTCAATAATCCTATACTTATAGTTATATAACATTTGTTGTCTTTTGATTAAATATGGTAACGTTAGTGGCATAACTAACAATTCCCATCATCCTTCTTTTTTGTTAGCATTAGGAAAATAATCCACGAACTACTTCAAGGAATCGACTGAAGCCAATACGAAACTGGCTCGTGCTGATTGGAGCGAATAGAAAACGGTTGTTTTATGCCATGCCGAAGTTAAAAATGTCGCAGTATCGGCGTGTTCTACGACCGATAACTGTAAAAGGAGGTGTCATGCTATAGTTGCTTTGTTTCGTTTATTCGCGCCGTATAATGTGCGGTGCTTGTTGCTTACGATCAACAAGGAACAGCATGAGGTCATAATGCTAATTTTGGATGCTGTAGAATTCATTATTTTATTAGGAGTTATCCTATGAAATTAAAAGAATTTGAGATCGCTAAAAATGACCCTAATTGCGAGATCCGATTTGGTGGTTCGTCATGGGATCAAAATAGCAATTCAATTAAATATGCTTGGTTTAACAAGAACGGAAAAGCAGCAAGGGGCGGTGAATTTCCAGTTGAGGCATTGCCTCAGACGGTAAGAATGGCTCTAGAGGCTGGATATATCAAACCAAGCGAAATATTCAACGGATGATTTACCAATATAACTATGAAATACTGCAACGGGGTATAGCTATTTTCTGTTTTTGGTATTGAATTTGAAGATATATGGCGATTTGTCAATTCAAATGCAACAGCGCTCCGTAATATGGCTTCGTATGGCGTCAGCCAGTTCAAGTCTCTCCCTCGGTTGGAAAATGAGCTCTCTTATCCTAGCATCTATG
>DMKZ01000004.1 GCA_003454065.1 Spirochaetaceae bacterium | reverse complement strand
CCTTCCGGAACGGGAAAGAGCACCTTCCTGAGGGCTCTCAACCTGCTGGATCCTCCTACCGGCGGCAGCATTGTGGTGGATGGGGAGAATATCCTGGAAAAGGGTTATCCCGTGCACAAGTTGCGTCAGAAGATGGGGATGGTGTTCCAGCATTTCAATTTGTTTCCGCACATGTCGATCATGCAGAATCTGACTTGTGCGCCGGTTGTCTTGAAGAGAATGACTAAAGAAGAGGCGGAGGCCAAAGCCATAGGGCTTCTTGATAAGGTCGGACTCATTGACAAGAAAGACGCATACCCATCTATGCTTTCCGGAGGGCAGAAGCAGCGCGTCGCCATCGTCAGGGCGTTGTGTATGGGGCCTTCGGTCATGCTTTTCGATGAGCCTACTAGTGCGCTTGATCCCGAAATGGTCGGGGAAGTGCTTGCTGTGATGCGCGAATTGGCTGGCAGCGGAATGACCATGCTGGTAGTGACGCATGAGATGAAGTTCGCCAGGGACGTTTCTTCGAAAGTGGTCTTTCTGTCCGAAGGAAGAATACAGGAGGAAGGGGATCCCGCTCAGATATTCTCCTCGCCGAAAACCGATAGGCTCAGAAGTTTTCTGGAACGCGTGCTGTAGTCTGAGGAATTGGTGTTTTTGTGAATAGCGATAAGATTAACAACTGCAAGGATGAATTGAAGCGCCGATTGAACGGGCAGAAGCTGAAGGACTGGGATAGCCTGCCGGATTTCGGCTTGTATATGGAACAGGTCCTGCTTTTCCTGAAGGAGCCGAATATGTGCATAGGCAATCAGGACGAGGACAATTTCACCAGATCAATGATCAACAATTACATAAAGCAAGGTCTTGTTCCGCATTGCGACGGCAAAAAGTATTCGAGGGAGCATCTTGCGTATCTTGTCGCCATTTCCCTGTTCAAGCAGGTGATGAGCATGAGCGATATCAAGGATTTTCTCAGCACGACGATGAAAAACATAAATCCGTATAGCGCATTCACCAGATATCAGCATATCCTCAACACTTCGTTCGATGAGGTCATAGGCGATATTGCCGGCCATGGCGAAGGCGATATTTTTGTTTCCAAGATGATCGTGGAATTCGCTGCGAAGAGCTATGCCTACAAATTTCTCGCAAACGAATTTCTCAAGATGTACAAGAAGATGGACGAAGATGGAAAAAACGACTAATACTTACTCCTTGCGTCAGCTTTCGCGAATTCTGAAGGATGAGAGCTCTTTGCAACGCAAGCATTTCGGTCCTTCGACGGATGCGTACAGGGTTTATGATCGGTTCTTCAGATCTTTTGATTTCACTGTGGATGTTTATGCCGATTATGCGATGGTGGTGTTTTACTCCCCATGCGCTTCGGATTTTTCCGTTGAGGATGTCGTATCATGCGTCGGGACCTCACTTCATATTCCTTTATCGCATGTTATCGTTCGAAGCAGGATAAAACAGGGTTCCGAGGATGATGAAGCCTTTCGATCCGACGGCATGCCGTCTGGTGATTCCAACGATGGCGAATCGACTTTGAAAATCCAAGCCCGTGAAAACGGCATAATATTCAATGTGGATTTGCTTAAGAAACTCGATACGGGTCTCTTCATCGAAAACCATCGTTCCAGGCTTTTGGTCAAGGAGCTTTCAAAGGGCCGTAATATCCTGAATTTGTTTTGCTACACCGGCGGATATACGCTGTTCGCTTATGCAGGCGGCGCTGCTGCATGCACCAGCATTGACACTTCTTCGACAGCCCTTGAAGCTTGCAAGGAAAACATGAAGGCGAACGGGTTCGAATCCGAGGATTTCAAGTTCGTGAAGATGGATGCGATGGAGTTCGCGCAAAATTATGCGGGAGATCCTTTTGATCTCGTGATAATCGATTGCCCGTCGTTTTCCAATAGGCATGGCGGGCGCGACAGGACGTTTCAAGTTCAGCGCGATCATGTTGCCCTCGTGAATGCATGCGCTCGCATTCTCAGCAAGGATGGAATCATATTGTTCAGGACTTCTTACGGCGCTTTCGAGCTAGATAAGGCGAAACTCAAGAGTTTCAGGATAATGACTTATACTTCGGAGATGATTCCGAGGGGCTTCACGAGGAATTCGATTGTCAGCAAGACATATGTTCTTAAGCGCAAGGTCGTTCGTCCTGCCGAAAGGGCGAATCGCAAAAGGGATTTCGAATATGCGAAGGCATCGTCGGAGCATTTCGAAGAGAGAAGACGTTCGGCGCCTTTTCGGAGAGATGTTTCGCCGAATGTGAAAAAAAAGTCCGGTACCATGAGGCGAAACTCGGCAAGCGGCAAAGCCGATTGCAAGAGAGACGGATCTCGTGGCGCAAAGAGGTTCTCGCCTCGTGCCGAGACGACATCAGATCGGAGGAAGTGAATTGTTCGGTTTTTTCAAGAAGATAACATCCGTATTCCAATCGAAGGCGGCGGCGGAAAGAAAAGACAACGCCAAGAGCCTCGAGGATATTTTGTATGAGGCCGATTTGGGCGGCACGCTTTCGGCGGAGATTTCAAAGGAGCTTCTAGACCATTCCAAATCGGATAAAGTGTCCTCCGACGAGGACATGAGGCATGTTCTGGAGGGGATTCTTTCGTCGAGGATAAGCGAATACGATTTCGAGGATATGTTCGACGAGAAAACCGTCATCCTTGTTCTCGGAGTGAACGGCAGCGGGAAAACGACCACTTGCGCAAAGTTGGCGAAGTATTTCAAGGATAAGGGCAACAATCCGATTTTGTGCGCTTCAGATACGTTCAGGGCGGCCGCCGGCGAGCAATTGGATATTCATGCCAAAAGGCTATCTGTCAGAATAGTTAGAAATGACAAGGCCGGCAATCCGGCGGCGGTCGTCTATGATGGATTGACGGCGCTGAAAGGCGGTGAGGAGAATCTGCTGATAGCGGATACGGCCGGCAGGATGCATACCAAGGAGAATCTATTGAAGGAAATCGGCAAGATAGACAGGATAGTCAATGCAAGCATACCCGACAAGAAGAACTACAGGAAGCTTCTCGTTCTTGATGCCACTACCGGTCAGAATGCCATATCCCAGGCCGAGAACTTCGATCGCATTGCGGACATAGACGCATTGGTTCTGACGAAAATCGATTCCGGAAGCAAAGGCGGAACTTTGATAAGGATATCGCAAAGCATAGGGCTTCCCGTCGCTTTCCTATGCACTGGCGAAGGGTACGGCGATATTCGGAAATTCAACAAGAAGGAATACATCGAGGCGCTTCTCAGCTGATGGACAGGTTCGGACGGCAGCATTTAAGAAGAGTATTCGCATTCGTCGCGCTGATGTTCTCCTCGACGTCGGCATATTCGACAGGACTTGAATTCGATCAGCCGCAGACCGCCGAGGGCGGAAGCGAATTCCTGGAGATGATTGCGGATTATGCCGATACTATTTTGTACGATGCGAAAGGGCGAATATCCAAGGTGATATCGTACGATGGCTGCTATGATGTTTTCGAATACGGATCGCTTTCCGGAAAGGTCGAGCGCATCAGGTCTTTTGATTCGAAGGACAATCCGATTGAAGTCACCGTTTTCTATCGCGACAGCGTGAGCGGGCAGCTTTTAGGCTACAATAAAAGCGATGTTCTCGGATTCTTCTCTCTTTTGAACAAGGACAACGATGTCTTTTTGAAGGGGACTTCCGAAAAGTATAATGTCTATAATACTTTTTTCTCTTCGCTTGTGATAACCACTGACAATAAGGCGTTGGATTTCAAGTACGAAGATGATGGAAACCTTGTGGTCAGCAAGGACAATGGGCAGACCATCGTCTATAATCGGAGCGGAAAAGTCGTAAGGGATGGGGATCTGAACTATTCTTACGATGAAGATGGCAATTTGCTTGCTGTCGAGAGAATCGAGGACGACCGGATTGCAATGCGAATCGAATATGAGGATGCAAGGGAGAAAGTCGAGGAGGATTATGACAACGGAATCCTGGCGAAGAAGACTTATTATTTCCCTGATGGGAACATCGAGGAAAGGTATGAGGGCGGAAAGCTTTATGCGAGAATCGTTTATTTCGATGATAACAAGCGTGTTCGAAGCATAGAGTATTTTTAAAAGGTGCACCAATATGTCTAATACGGATAGTAGTGAAAATGGGTTTGTTCTTTCAAGAAAGCTTGCGAAGAAGTATCGCGTGACAGAACGCAGGCGCATTGGCGAATACGCGGCTCAATGCGTGCGGTTAAGGCATGTGAAGACCGGTGCTGAGATCTTCAGGATCATGACGGATGACGAGGAGATGTTCTTTTCCTTTTCGTTTCCCACTCCGCCTGAGGATGATAAGGGGACGGCGCACATAATCGAGCATTCGGTTCTGTCGGGGTCGAAGTCGTTTGATGTTGCAGACCCATTCGAAACATGTTCGTCTCTTTCCGCGCTTTCATACATAAACGCCGAGACGCATCCCGATTGGACGACGTATCCCGTGGCCTCTACGGTCAAAAAAGATTTCATCAGCGCGTTCAGGATGTATGCGGATGCGGTTTTCAATCCCTTGCTCAAAAAGGAGACCTTTCTCAAAGAAGGCGTTCGCGGCATTTTCGAGCAAAACGGAGATCTGACTGGGTTTACCGGAGTGGTGTGCAATGAGATGAGGGAAGGCGAGAGCACGAGACCCAAAAGGATGATGGATGGCATAAGGCGCATAACGGCCAAAGGTCCGGATCGCTTCGATAGCGGCGGTTCGATTATGTGCGTTCCGTTTTTGTCTTATGAGGAGTTCATCAGCTATTACAGGCGTCATTATGCTCCGGAGAATTGCGTGCTTACGATTTACGGCGGCAGCGATTGCGATGAGTTGCTCGATATTCTCGATGCGGATTTTCTGAGCAGGCCGACTGCTTCGGAATATTTTTCATGCGGAGGCGATTCGGACGGAGCAAAGCGGATGATCCCCGAATATTCCGATTTTGCCGATAGATATGGCGACGCTTCGATGATGGAACTCAGGAAATTGAAGTCCGGCGGATTCTTGGAGGTTCCTTTCAGCAATCTTGATGCTGACAAGCCATCTTTCGCAATGGTTTTCGATACTGGAATCTATATGTCGGATCCG
>DMKZ01000170.1 GCA_003454065.1 Spirochaetaceae bacterium | reverse complement strand
TGCATATATGAACGGCCTTTATGGCAAAATCGGTTCGTTTGAAGCTGATAATATCGCCATAAGACTCCTCCTTCCAAACAAACTCTACGACCAAGTTTGCTTCAGATCGGAAAAAGCCATCATAAATCTTCATTTCAAGGACTTCAAAACTATAGAACTGGAGGGTTGAATGACACTAAGTCAATACGAATACGGCATGGAGCTACTAGCAGCTATGGTGTGTAAAACAATCGCAGAGCAGAAAAAAATACCGCCGATAGAAGCATTCGACAGCTTTATAAAATCAGAAACAGCTAAAATGCTCTTCGACGAACGCACCGCCTTCTGGTGCAATGGCCCCGACTACATAGCAGACGAATACAATAAGGAAATTTCCGTAACAGACATTCAGAGCACTTCTAACAATCGCCGGAATTGATGCTGAGCACACCCATCGGACAAGCCTTGGCGCATTTTCCGCAAGCTATGCACTTTTTGGAAACATGATTGACCTCGTCCTCGACGATGAGCGAGAACGGACAAGCCTCGCGGCACTTGCCGCAATTCGTGCACATTTTCACATCGATTATGTAAATGCCGAAACGGTTTTTCTTGATGGCTCCTATCGGGCAGGCGCTTGCGCACTTTCCGCATTGGATGCATACGACAGGACGCGCTATCACTATGTCGTCCATTCCGCTGGTCAGCCCCTTGCCCCTTTTCTCGCGAACTTGAAGAAAAGCCTTGTCGCGCTTTTCCGTATTGAAATATGTGAGGGAACAGGCTCTCATGCATTCAAGGCATCCTATGCATCTCGGTCCCTTTCCAACGACTAAGGTCCTGAAGCTGCGCTTTATCACCTGGCTTTTCTGCTCCTTCTCGTACGGAGTGTTGATCAAAGGCAGCGAAAACCTTTTTTCTCCATCAAGCCTGTAATACGCATCCGCAATCGCAGGAGCGGTCGGTATGCACACGATTTCGCCTATTCCCTTCGCTCCGCAAGCGACATCAAGGCCTTCCTTTTCTATGATTCGCGGAACTATGTCAGGAAGCTCATCCGCTCTGAAAAGACCCAAGGAGCCGTATTTGACATCCGGAACGCCTTGCCTGACTATGTAATCCTCGCGCAGCGTATAGCCGATGCCCATAACCACTCCGCCTTCTATCTGACCCTCGACGTTTACTTTGTTTATCGCCTTTCCGACATCATGAGCAGCGATTATCCTATCTATCTTATGCGTTTTCTCATCTAGAACCGCGACTTGAACCGCATAGCCATAAGCAACATGGCTTTTCGGGTGCGGCAGGTCGGAGCCGAACGGATCCGTTTCCGCCAAGTATTCGGCATAAAAGCATTGTCCTTCCAAATCAGACAGGGACTTTTTCGATGAAGCATTGTCTTTTTCTCGGCAACCCAGCGCTTTTGCAAGTTCCGCAGCCGCCCTGCGCGCCGCCTCTCCCGTGACGGTAGTATGACGCGAACCGGAGGAGGTGCCGCTATCCGGCGCATCATAAGAATTGGCAGCTTCGTATTCCACCATATCGGCAGGCAATGACGCGGCATCGCAGACAATTTGCTTCATAACGGTATAGACGCCTTGCCCCAAATCCGAGGCGGCAGAATGTATTACGACTTTGCCACCTTTCACTTCAAGTCTGGCCCTGCCGTAATCCGGCAATCCTACTCCCACGCCGGCATTCTTCATGGCGCAAGCGATTCCCGAAAGCGCACTGCTCTCGTAATCGTCCTTGACAGCTTCAAGCGCCTCTACGAGTCCGGTATCGTTGCCGACGATTTGTCCGTTGGGAAGGCTCTGCCCCGGTCGGACGGCGTTCAGATGCCTTATCTCGTAATGACTTATCCCTATCTCATCTGCAATATGATTGAGCATGCTTTCCATTGCAAAGCAAGTCTGCGTAACCCCGAAGCCGCGAAACGCGCCCGCAGGCGGATTGTTGGTGTAATAGGCCTTGCCCTCTATCCTGAAGTTCTCATAAGCGTACGGCCCTGCCGCATGAGTGCATGCCCTTTGGAGAACCGGCATCCCCAGCGATGCGTAAGCTCCCGTATCCGCAACGACTTTGGCATCGAGAGCGACTATTCTGCCCGTCTTATCGCAACCGAGCGTGAAGTCCATTTCCATCGGATGCCTCTTCGGATGAACCACAAGGCTTTCATCCCGTGTGAGCTTCATCTTGCATGGACGTCTGAGCTTGAATGCGACGAGCGCGGCATAATGCTGGACTGACACATCCTCCTTGCCGCCGAACCCGCCGCCTACGCAGCAATTCTCGACCTCGACCATTTCTTCCGGAATACCGAGGAAAGGCGCGGTCTCGCGCCTCGTATCATAAACGCCCTGATCGGAGGAATATATCCTGACGCCGCCATTGTCCAAAGGAACGGCAACTGCGGCTTCAGGCTCTAGGAAAGCATGTTCGGTTATGGGCGTGCTGTAATGCTCCTTCAAAATGAAATCGGCTTTCGACAACGCTTCATCCACATCTCCCCTGTCAACGCAAACGAAACCCAGAAGATTGCCTTGGGGATTATCAGCATGAAATTTTCTGGCATCTTGGGCGGATGCATCTTCCAAAGTCGCTATGGGAGGCAAGACCTCATATTCCACTTTGATCAAAGCGCTTGCGCTCTTTGCGTTGTCGTAAGTATCAGCCGCGACAATTGCTATTACGTCGCCAAGATAATTCGTGACCTCTCCTTCTCCTATGAAGGCAGGCCAATCCCGCTTCAAATGCCCCACCATAATGGTCCCTGGCACATCCGATGCGGTATATACGGCTTCCACGCCTTTGGCTTTTTCAGCATTCGAAACGTCTATATTCAGCACTTTGGCGCTTGGATGCGCAGAACGCAAGGCGACAGCGTGAAGCATGCCTTCGATATAGATGTCGTCCGGATAAACAGCTTTTCCCATGGCTTTGGAAACAGCATCGGCTTTTATGACGCTGCTACCGACTTTCCAAAGGCTGTCATTTCTTATCTTCGCATCGTTTCTGAAAATGGAAGCGGCGAGAAATATGGCATCGACGATTTTCCTATAGCCGGTGCAGCGGCAGATGTTGTTTCTGATGGCATGCCTGATATCCTTTTCAGATGGGTTGCCATTCTCGTCCAAAAGCGCTTTCGCGCACATTATCATTCCGGGAATGCAGAATCCGCATTGGACAGCCCCAGCTCTTGCGAACGAGTGGGAATAGACTTCCCTTTCCCTGTCGCTCAAACCCTCTTCGGTGATTACCTCCCTGCCTTCGACTTCGCTTAGCAAAATGCTGCAAGACCTCGTCGGCTTGCCGCCGACAATCACCGTGCATGTGCCGCAAGCGCCTTGAGAGCAGCCATCCTTGACTGATGTGAGATGAAGATAGTCGCGCAAGAAGCGCAAAAGCTTCATGTCTTTGCAGACCGAGCGCATCTTCCCATTGACTAAAATGTTCATCAGAAATCCTTATCTATGAGTTCCCATGGGGCTTCGAAATCATTGCCGAAGGAACCTCCGTCGTTGACTCTCGCGAATTGAGGCTTGTCCAGTCCCAGAAAACCTATTATATCACGAGGCTTCAAGCTGTAGAACGAACGAACTTTTTCCAAAATCTCGGAATCGCTGAATTTGCCCGTTCCGAAAGTGTCTATGCAAAAACTGACTGGTTCCGCAACGCCTATCGAATACGAAACCTGAAGCTCCGCCTTTTCAGCAAGGCCATGATGAACTATGTTCTTGGCGATCCTCCTAAGCATGTAGGCAGCGCTCCTATCGACCTTCGTCGGGTCTTTTCCGGCAAATGAGCCTCCGCCATGATGAGAGTACGGACCATACGTATCGACCATGATTTTCCTTCCGGTGAGCCCGGAATCGGCAGCCGGACCGCCAATTGTGAACCTGCCGGCGGGATTGATGAAAAACCTGGTGCTCTTCAGAAGATTCGCATCAAGCGACTTATGCACGAGTTTTTCCAGCAAATCCTTCTTAAGCTGCTCTATCGTAATGTTCTCATCGGTTTGAGCGGACACCACGATCGCAGGAACTGATCTAACCTTGCCTTTGTCATCATATTCCACCGTCACCTGCGTTTTACCGTCCGGCCGCAAATACGGCAGGTCTCCGTTTCTTCTAAGCTTCGTAAGGTTCTTGCTCAGCTTATGCGCCGCATCGATTCCGAATGGCATCAGGTTCGGGGTCTCGTTCGTCGCATATCCGAACATGAAGCCCTGGTCTCCCGCCCCTATGTCTCCATCGTCCTTGCAAACCCCGCTGTTGATTTCGGGGGATTGCTCTTTGAGATTGATTGCGATTTTGCATTTGTCCGTGAATACGTATTCGGGTTTGACATACCCTATTTCCCTTATCGCATTTCTGGCTATGTTTTCATAATCCTTCTTTTCCAATCCGGCCGAAGAAGTGATTTCGCCGAAAACATTAACCTCATTATATGCCGCCGTGACCTCGCATGCCACGTGCGCCTTCCCATCACGCTCCAAAACAGCATCCAGAATGCTGTCGGCTATGAAATCGCAGACTTTGTCAGGGTGTCCGACCGTAACGCTTTCAGATGTCAGAATCTTGTTATTAGTATTCATTCCAACCTACCTTCCGGACTATTTGCGATCGGAGCCGAAAAACGCTTTCGCTCTCGCATAGATCATCTCCACAAGATCGGGCATGCATGATTTGTCAACCGATGAGAATGCGATTCTGACATATTTTCCGAAAAGCGAAATCACGCCTATGCCGTCTTTCTCCAGAAGCTCCTTCTGATATTCGTCCGACTTGCTTTCGCACAATTCGAAACTCATGAAATACCCGCTATTGAACGGAAGCGGACGCATCAGATTGAAAAGCTTCTCATGCTTCATTATCTCGTTTTTGAGCGCATCGTACCTTCCCCTCATGGTTGCTATC
>DMKZ01000056.1 GCA_003454065.1 Spirochaetaceae bacterium | reverse complement strand
GATCCATCACGAATCTGTTCAGCGCTCTGTAATTCGTGCTGAAACCGCTGATCTTGTATTATACTCCTTGTCGTCCATAATGCGTTTCATTTCCTCCGGCTGAGTTACAATGTTTTTGAGTTTTAGCGTTCCTGGTTTTCAGATTCGCCATTTAGAAATCCGTAATCATAATCGAACAAAGACGTAAGGAAATCAGAGCAATCCAAAGTGCCGTAATCGAAAATCAATCCGCTGATGATATCCTTGACTATCAATCGGACGGAATTGTTGCGCGAAAAAACGTCATATAGCCTGATGGAATCCAGCATGCCCAGCCTGATATGCCAAAGACCATCGGAATTCATCCTGTAAGATGTCTTCCATGAGAATACGCCGCCATCCTCTTCCTTCACGCTCAGCACGCAAAGTCCGGACGTCTGCACTTCCTCGAAATCCTCGCACTCAAACGCCATATTGCATTCCTCTATGTTGTCCTGATCATCCAAATAGAACCAAATCGCGCCATAGTCGTCATTGGATTCGTAATATTTCCTTTCGAGAACCGGATCACCGAAGTCATCGACCCCGCCTTCGTAGCCGACCTCCCACCATGCGAAAGCCCGAACCACCGTCAAACAGAACAGAAGAACACCCATGGCAACTGCTCGAAATGTTCCGGAACAGTTCCGGAGCTTCTTGCAAATAACAGCAAACATCATTCGTCACCTCCTTATTGCAACAGTCCGTGCGGGAAAAAGCGATCATGAGAAATCGAGTCCCATGTCGTTTATTCATACGGTTGCACCCGAATGTCGATATGATTATCTTACTATTTATGCAGTCGTTTTCCAAATGAAACCCGCAGATGCGCTCTTTAGAACTCGGCTTCACTTGGCTGCGGCATCGTTGTCGCGTATGTTTCCCTCATGTTGACGATCATTCGATTTCTTCAGAATTATTCGAAAGCGGCTTGAGAAACACCCTAAATGAACATGCAATAGCACACGGGCAGGCAAACCACATTTCCGACTGTCTTCACTTCTCTCGAATTTGACAACACGCATCCTCTTCCGACTGCGCCGGCGCTATCGCGCAACAGGTTGTTCAAAGCGCTATGAACCGAATAGTCCTTTCCCGATTTCACCTCGATCGGCAACACGGAAAGACTATCGTAATCATTGACCAAAAATTCCACCTCACCCTTATTTCTATTGTCATAATATAGTGAAGCTTCTTGTGTCTCGTCTTGAGTTCTGTGGCAACTACGCATTCATAAACCGAACCCAAATTCACGCTTCGCACATCGTCCAAAACCGCCCTGATATTATTTCCATACAGAACTCCGGTTAGAATGCCGACAACGTTCAAATACAATTTGATAAGGTTTTTTGATGATGTTTCAATCAATGGAAACACCAGATTGGAAACCGCTTTCACTTCAACTGCAATTCCAGAATTCACAAGGTAATCGAATCCAATGCAGATTCACCCACGCCATTCGCATATAGGAATTCCTCGAAACACAAAGGATGCATTTGAATGATTTCTATGCTGCCGATTGGAATCGATGTGGTTTTTGCCAACGTCACGCCCAAAAGCGAACCGCTAGCGATATATGTGAATCTCCTATCCTTATTGAGGAATTTCAATAATGTCAGCAAATGCGGATATGCTTGGATTTCATCAAGAAAAACAAGTGTATTGTCATGATATTTCATCCTATCTCCAGCTATCATGCTAAGCTGGAAATAAAAATCCCCGACATTTCTGACCTTGGAAAAAAGCCCTTTGTCCATGCTGTCTTCCAGCATGTTGACCTCGATGAATTTCTCGAAAAGCTTCTTGCCAACATGGCGTATCATATAAGTCTTTCCAACCTGTCTTGCGCCATTAACAAGCAGAATCCTGTTGCTATCGCGACTTAGCTTGCTTTCGATCACATCCTGAATTTTTCTATATAACATCTTTTTTCCAGTCGCAAAAGCCATATATTGACTTTTCAAAAAAACCGCTTTCTAAAACTCAAAAGCGACTTTCGGCTAGTTCAATCCTGACACGACTTCATCAACCGCCCTTTCAAGCGCATCCAGGTCGTCTCCGTCATTGGCTATCACTTTCCAAACGGATTCGCCTATGTATTCTTCGTTATCACAGAAGAATTCGCTTTGCAACTTATTGCGGACGATAAAATCCGATTCGCTGCCGCCCCTTTTCACAAATCTGGCCTTTCTGGTTTCAAAATCGGCTTCAACCAATACTATTCTATCCGCTCTTTTTTCGAACCCCGCCTGAAAAAGCAACGGCGCATCCAAAACGATTATCTTGCAGCCGCGCTTGCCTTGCTTCATTACAGCCTTGTCGAATTTTTCGAGGCACTTTTTCCAAATGTGCTTTTCGTATTCCTTTCGCTTCTTCTCATTTCCGAATATGTAATCCGAAATGAATTTCTTCTTGGTTATTATGTCATCGCCATTCAACGAAAAGCCGAACACTTCCTTGAAGTCGTCCTTGCGAATTATGTCCTCGCATTCCTTATCGCAATCAAATAAAAAGCCTGAAATCCTATCGTTCAGAATTTTCGCTACAGTCGATTTTCCAGAACCTATAAGACCCGCTACCGCTATGATTTTCACCATCACACCCTCATGCCATTTGTTTCAAAAGAAATTTTTAGAGCCTCCTTAATCGGAGTTTTCCCTTATGAATCCTGCGTCAGCGACCGCCTTTGTCAGCATGCCGAAAAACACATCTGAGATCATGCACATCAATATGGCCACGATGGTCCATGCAAACAATGCCGCACTATCGAATTTAAGGCTCGCATCCTCTATGTTGCGTCCGATTCCGCTTTTCACATATATTAGTATTTCACTCGACGCCACGACTTTTATTATCATCGAAAAAGCAACCTTGGAGGAAGTCACGACAGACGGAATAAGCGAAGGAAGATAAAAGAATATGAGGCGCCTGAAACCGCTTATCCCATATACGTCGCACAAGCTTTCAAGGTCGGCATCCCTTGATGCAAACGAATCGCTGATGCTCACATACATTATGGGAAAGGCAAATAAAAACGCTATGAAAATTGGAATCGTTCCACTTTTCATAAAAAAGAAAAGAATGAGCGCTAAACTTGCGAATGGCGTTGACTTGATGATACTGACAAGAACCGAAAGCACATCAGAAAGCAATTCGCTTCTGCATGACAAAACGGCAAGCGCTGTCGCCGAAATCATGACCGATACGAAGCTCAGCAACACTCTGACAAATGTCGTTGCGACATCGACATAGAATCCGACGGTGCGGAAAATCCGCATGAGGCTTTCGGCTATTTCCGGAACGCTCGGAAAGAGAAGCCTCGGATAAGCGACTGACAGCAAGTGGATTATGATGAAAATAACGGCAACCGTCGTAATTTTGACTATTGCTCCTCGTTTGCATTTCCTCATGGCAAAACAACGCAATAAAAATCATCTATATTGGCCTTGACGAAAGAATCCGGACTTGCGTTTCTTGCGATTCCATACAGAAAATCGCACTCTTTCTTCGCCTGATCGCCAGCTTTGAAACATATTCCGCTTTTCGATATTGCATCAAAGGCTTCTTGAAAAGTTATGAATCCAAAGTCGGAAACCCTCTTCGCCGTCGCGTTCGGATTATCGATGGCATGATGATACGAAGCTGAAAAATCATGCATAATCCTTTTCACTCTGGTCTCATCTGCAAGAAAAGCGCTTCTGGCCACAAGTATGCTCATGGGGTATCCGCCAACTCCGGTCATTTTCAGAAAATCGTCTTGAACGTTTCTTGCAACCTCAAGCCCATCTCCCTTCTTCAAGGCCGCGGATGCGTATGGTTCGGGAAGGATTGCGGCCGTCGCTTTGCCTTGCGCCAGCATTGAGGCGAGTTGGACTGGCGAAGAAAACGAATAATCCTTCTCATATTCGGCATAAAGGAATCCGGCCAGAAAATCAGGAACGCTGCCCTTTGCCGGAACATGAAGAACCATGCCTCCGTCAATGTCGTTTCGTCCGAAACGCTTAGGGTCCGCTATAATGCTCAAAGCGCCTTCTCCGGTTAGTGCCAAAATCCTGATGTCGGAATTCTTTTGAAGCAGCAAAAAGCACAAATGCGAGGGCAATATCGCCAAATCGACTTCCTCGTTCAGCAACCGAGCGACAGCATCCGCAGGCGATTTGAGGATTTCAATCCCGTACGAGGATTCATCAAGGCCGGCTATCGAAAAAGCCGTAGGACCAGCCATCACTGCAACCTTCACGGTAGTCGGACGAGTTTCAGCGGACGAACGCATCGAAAAAGCATTGAATCCGGACGACAGCGCAAGAAAAGCGAAAACGAGCAATCGCGACATCCTGCCTCCGCCGCATTCCTTGCCATGTCTAACGCACGGCGGCCGATCGAATGATCTCATTTCAAATCCTCCACCGAAAGCATCAGAAAACTATTCATCTGATCTTCCCGAATCCTATTGACTATCCGAGAGCCGATTCCTCTTGATGACGCATCGCCTTGAACCGCTTTGAGCACATAGAAGACCTTTATCTCATTGGTGGGCAATGCGGGGGAATACAACCTTTTCTTAAGTTTTCCGACGGCGTGTATGAGCTTGGCATCGACAAACTTATCGCATATTTCGATGACCTGCTGGCTGGATATCGAAAGCTCGGAAGCGATGACGTTCAAATACTCGCCGCCCTTCCCCATTTTGAACCCCGAAACTATCTTGTGCATTATCTCTATGGAATCCTGCAAATATGATGATACGTTCGGCGAAACGGATTTGGAGGCATCAGGCTTGTATTGGATTATATATGACAAATCGACGGCGACGATGAATATCTTCCAAAAGAAATTGACCCACATGAAAGCGATAAGCACGTCTGCGGCATACCCATAAACCAACGACATCGACTTCACCGCAATTCTTGAGACCAAAGCCATCACGGCATTAAGCAAGAAAAGCTCGGCGACGAAGAAAACGCTTCCGGAAATAGCGCTTTTACCTGACACGTAAACTTTCGGCATTTCCTGAAACAGAAAGCAGCACGATATGGCGATTATCAAATAGAACAGCAACTTGCGCAAGAAAACCGAGCCTATGACTTTCGCTCCGTCAACCGGACCGACGGACGACATGAAAAATGACCAAATAAAACTCAGAAAAGCGAGAAATAGCGCAAAAGCGATGATATAAACAAGATAACGGAAAAAATTGAAAAGCAGGTTATGACTGCTTTCCGCAGGGCTGATCCTATAAACTTTGTTGAAAAGCTTTTTCAGCTTGTTGACAAGCAGAACCGCAGAAAACGAATACACTAAGAACCCGTAGAACCCCAAGCTGCTGTCGTTCATGACATACGTCTTCAGATGATAGACGATATACTCGGAGTTGGATTCGCCCACGACTCCCGCAAGCACCGAAACAACGGCATCGTAGATGCTTTCGAACGCACCCATGGCCCGCAGGAACGGAAATAGCGTTATGAAAAACGGAACAATCGATACTACGGTCGCATAAAGCATGCCTGCGGAATCATCCAAAACCCTGTTATGCAAAAGGTCGGCGAAAAGCAATTTGAACGTGCTGCCGGCCTCATGCTTCTGCCGTAGGCAAAAATTATAAAATCTCCTATACCCCTTTCGCTGAAAGAGCATGTCAGTTTTCGACGATAAGCATTGTCATCGGGTCGAGCGACACCTTCATGGATTTCAAATCGGTCTTCCCATCGGCCTTGGCTATCGTCATTCTGACCCTCTCGGCTTTTTCATCGGTTTTAAGACCTACGAGAACATCTATGTAATCCATATACGGGTCGATCGTATCCGGTATGCCGTATTCGTTTATCTTAGCTTCCTTGCGCACGGGAGTTACGGATGCCCAAATGTTTATGCCCTTTTCCTTAGCGTAGTCCTTTACAGCCTTGATGTCGTCGATTTTAGCGACGGTAAGCCTATAGCCATCCAAAATGACCGTGGAAACATCGCCGCCCTGCGCTTCCATAACGGCGGAAATCGTTTTCAAAACGCTCTCGATGGGGCTTGAAGAAGGGAAGGAAAGTATCACCCTGTTTCTGGATACTTCATCATAGACATCCTCCGAGGATTTTCCGGTAGCAGCGGCTATTTGCTTGAATACCTCCCTGTACCAATCTATCGTGTTCTTCACATTTTCCGAAAACGACACATGGACTATTTTCTTCCCCTGCATCAATGCATCAGTTGCGATATGAACGATGCAGCCCGTCTTACCCGTTCCGCTTCTGGAAACAAGCACACCGAGCTGACCATTCTTAAGCCCGCCAATCGATTTGTCGAAAACCCTCAACGGGCTGTTTTTGATTATATCCCTAAAATTCATACTCGCATTAGTGTTCGCACTCATATTGTATCCGCCCCTCCCGTCACTTTGCTTCCTTAGCTAATTTTTCCTGATGCTTCTTCTTCAATTCATCGGCAAGAGCTTGAGGCACGCGCGCATATTTCGCAAGCTCCATGGTGAATTCCGCCTTGCCTTGCGTAAGCGAACGAAGAACCGTGGAATAGCCGAACATCTCCGAAAGCGGAACCTCCGCATCGACAATGAACATCCCATTGTCCTCCGTTGACGAAACAATCATTCCACGCCTTTGATTTATAGATCCGAACACATTGCCCTGGAACTCGGCCGGAGTGTCTATCTCAACCTTCATAATAGGCTCGAGAATGACAGGCTTGGCCTTCATGAAAGCCTCCTTGAATCCTTCCCTCGCCGCGGTTTGGAACGCCATGTCCGAAGAATCGACCGGATGGAACTGACCGTCGTTTATGGTGCATCTGACTCCGACAATCGGGAAGTCGAGCTGCGGTCCTTTCTCCATCGCCGACTTGAATCCCTTATCACAGGATGGTATGAATTCGCGCGGAATCACGCCTCCCTTGATGTTATCGACGAATTCGTAATCCGAAGCTTCCTCTCCCATTTCGGCGACAATCGGCTCGATGAATCCGGCGACTCTCGCATATTGCCCGGCGCCTCCGGTCTGCTTCTTGTGCGTATAGTTGAATTCGGCCATCTGTCCAATCGCCTCCCTATACGCAACCTCCGGCCTTCCGATTTCGAGTTCGACCTTGTATTCCCTTTTCATCCTTTCGATGTAAACATCAAGGTGAAGCTCTCCCATGCCCTTTATTATGGTCTGGTTGCTTTCAGGATCGACATAGCTCTGAAAAGTCGGATCTTCTTTCGTAAACCTGTTCAAAGCCTTGGCCATCTGATCCGCGCTCTTCTTGTCCTTAGGGTTGACGGCAAGCGAAATCACCGGAGTCGGAACGAACATGGAGGACATGGAATAATTAAGGCCGGGCGCGCAGAAAGTATCGCCTGAAGCGCATTCGATTCCGAACAAAGCCGCTATCTCACCGCTCTGAGCTTCGGAAATATCCTCCATTTCGGAAGCGTGCATCTTCACGAGACGTCCGACTTTGAACTTCTTCCTCGATCTCGTATTGTAAAGCTCGTCGCCCTTCCTGATTCTGCCTTGATATACTCTTATATATGTCAGCTGTCCGTATTGACCATCCTCGAGCTTGAATGCCAAAGCTACCGTAGGCTTCGCATTATCCGTGAACAATTCGACCTTGCTCTCGCCGTTATCGATATCAAGCGCTTCGTTCTTTATGTCCGTCGGAGCCGGAAGATACTTCACCACCCCATCGAGAAGAACCTGAACCCCCTTGTTCTTATGGGCAGAACCCATGAAAACAGGACAAAGCTTAAGGGATATGACGCCTTTCCTTATCGCAGACTCCAAAAGCTCCTGAGTGACCTTCTCTTCAAGCATAGCCTCCATAAGCTCATCGCTGAACATGCTTGCGGCGTCTAAAAGCTCTTCGCGCTTTTCCTTCGCGCTCTCGAGCAGATGCTCCGGAATCTCTTCGACACGCACGTTCTCGCCGTTGGGTCCGTCGAAATACTTGGCCTTCATTTCCACAAGATCGACGACGCCCTCGAACTTATCCTCCAAACCGATCGGAAGCTCCATCAGAACGGCATTCAATCCAAGCTTCTCAACCAGCTGATCCTTCACCTTGAGCGGATTAGCACCTGTTCTGTCGCACTTGT
>DMKZ01000092.1 GCA_003454065.1 Spirochaetaceae bacterium | reverse complement strand
GCCTGTGGATTTCGGAGGCGGAAAACCACCGAAAAGCAGCGGAATACTGTCGTCCATTGCTGATTTCCGGCGGTTTTAAGACCCGAAAGGCATAATAGGGCGAAATCTGGATCTGAGGTTTTTAGAAGCGCCCTCAATTGCCTAGAACCAAATGGCATAGCACTTGATGTTATCGCCCGCAACGGAAATCTTTTCCGGAATCTGATTCCATTTGTGAATTTGGAAAGACAGCTGCGGAAGAGAGCCGCTGTCTCCATCGCTAGCGTTCGGTATGCTCTTGGCAAGCGTCTTCGTAATATCGACGAAACCCCAGTCTTTCGATGCGCTATAGCTCTTCTGAGCCGCTCCCTTTATTGCGACGTTGTCCGATAGGTCGCTCATGCACTGACACAGGAACTCCACATAGATGTCCTTGAAATCTTTGTTCAGTACGCTTTTCGTAATCCGGTTGATATTCCCCATGTAGTTTTTATAGTCGTTCGCATCGGTAGAGCTTCGCAATGCCGTGACGGCAGCCAAAGGGTCATCCACGTATTTGTGAAAAGAGTTTATCGTGTCCGAACCATACTTCTCCGCAATATACGAGAAGAACAATCCTCCCGCTCCGTAAACCGCATAGCCATTCCCGGAGTTGGAAGAATCGTCGGAATCGTTGATTGCCGGACGCCATGCGTTCATAATTCTCAACCATGACCCGACAGCATTGCGATCAGCTGATTTCAGCATCCTGTATGGCGCATAATTCGCTGTTCCTTCAGTCCAGAAACTGCTGCCGTAAAGCCCTGCGGAATAATACGATGCCATGCTCGCCGGCTCTCTGGTGTATCCCCTTGCGACATCCGGATTGGTTTTCTCCGCATTCAGCATGCGATTCGCATCCATGAGATAGTGCATGTATTCGTGAAGAAGAGTATCTACAATAGAATCCACATCTTCTCCGGTGACCTCGACGAACCTGGCATTGACATAGAATATATCCGCCCCGTTGCTATCCGCATTGTTCCTGATGTTCTTAGACGAATACACTCCTGCCGTGCCTCCGGATTCATCCGCGCTGCCAACTCCGAAATCGCAGAAGATAACATAGAAATACTCCGTCTTATCCTTATCATACTCCGCAAGACCAAATGCGTCCCTTTCGGATTTCAGATAATTGGATTCGAATGCCTTGTGACCCTTGATCTTGTTCTTCAATTCATTCCAATACGCCTCATTGCGATTCTGAAGAACGCCCTCCCAAGCCGACTTGACATTCGAGTTGGAAGGAGTCCTGCTTCCAGAAGTCACATAGAACTTTATCTTGTTGTTCTCATCCGTGAACCAATACCTACCCGTAAATTTGCCTGAACCGTAATCCGTGTTATCCCATAAGTCATTCCAGTTCTGCGTACCCGAAGGAACAGCCTTGTCTATCAGGCTTTCGCTTCTGACGCTTTTCATGCTCCCGCTTCCTTTCAAGGTGTAGGAAGCATTGCCGGAACCATTATACTCGCCGCTCGGATAATGTATGGTTATCGTATAAAGACTTTGGCCGGATCGGGCGGAAATCGAAGTTCCGGATTTTGTTATCTCCGCGCTCTGGACATACCCTTCAGACGAAGACCCTCCGCCTCCCGGTTCGCTCCCGCCTCCGTCAGACGTGCCGCCACCAGGAGCGCTAACCTGACAGCTGATGCAAAATGCCGCCAAAAAAGATAAAGCCGATAGAATAAATTTTTTTCTCATACTGTTAACATCCTCCATTTAATGCCAAACCCAATCCTTTCCTATTTGGGCGAACATCATGGAACAATTCCCGGCGAACTTGCTATCCGTGAAAGCCCTGTCACCGACAAACAGCGTTCTCTCGACATCGAAATCGATCTTTGTCTTCAGATAGTCCAAGCCTCTCTTGTCAGGCTTGAGAAAACCGGAATCCTCCGCCGAAAACTCCCCATCGAACAATCCGCCCACTCCAAGTTCCTCCAACTTGTTTCCCACTGGAAAATCGGAATACACGTATATTCTCTTACCCATCGACTTCAAAATCTCCAAAGTTTCGCGCAAGCCCTTGAACGGTCTGAGACGCACGGCGCGGCTGTTTACGTACTTATACATGTGGACATCGAAATATTCGGCATCCTTGCCTGCGCATTCGCCTTGCCGTTGCAGGAAAACCTCCCTTGAAGTGAAGCTCGCATCCGGCCATCGCTTTCTTCGGAAATTCCTTCTGCCTATATAGAACCTCATCCCCACTATCGGATGCTTGATGCACAAGACAAGGAGATTGAGCAACATATAGACGATATGGTAAAGAGTGCCGTCTATGTCGAATATGAAAGTATCCGCGCATTCCGCGTATTTGCGTATCATCTCATCTCGAGAAGCCATTTTTCTTCCTTTCAGACTTGGGCCTGCTTTCTTCAGACGAAGAAAAAATCGTCTGGCTTCTATCCTTGCGCTCGCGCTCCCGCAAGACAACGCTCACAGGTATCGAATCCATTTTGAAATGCTTTCTCATCTTGTTCTTGACGTACGACACATAGCTTTCAGGAAATCCCTTTTTCCTATTCACTATGAAAAGAAACCTTACGGGCGAAATGCTGACCTGCGTGGCGTAAAGAACCTTATACCAGACGTTTCCGTTGCGCGGAGGACTGAAAGACCTGTTCCATTGCTCAAGCGCGCTGTTGAGCGATGAAGTCGGCACTTTCGTATCCAATTGGCGCTTGATGCCGATTATAGTATCCAGCAATTTCGTCACGCCTTTGTGCTTCAGGGCGGAAATTCCGACTACCGGCGCGAACGAAAGCTGCGGAAACAAGAAACGCAACCGATCAGAAACCGCATTGAATTGGCTTTGCTTTTCGAGAAGATCAACCTTGTTGAGAACAAGCACCACGCCTGCGCCGCGCTCGATGATCAAAGAAGCGATTTTCTTGTCCTGATCGGTTATGCCCTCCTGGCAATCTATCACCAAAAGCACCACATCGCTTTCGCCGATGTTTCTTATCGCCCTGTTCACCGAATAATACTCTATGTCCTCATTGACTTTCGATTTCCGCCTTATGCCTGCAGTATCGCAAACCGAAAAAAGGACGCCCTTGTATTCGAAATCGCCGCGCACGATATCCCTCGTCGTCCCCGCAATATCGCTTACTATCGATTTGTCCTCTCCTAAGAAGAGATTGGAGAGCGTGCTTTTGCCCGTATTGGGTTTTCCCATTATGGAAATGACGATATGCCTGTCATCCGTCTTGACGCTCGCGAGCCGGCGCTGAATGCCATCGAGATCATCCAAATCGAGCTCACCCTCTTTGTCGCCGCCGGCCATCCTCTCGCCATCGGAAGGCGAACATTCCTCATCCCGCCGATCGAAAGAATCTGCGGCAAGCCCCTTTTCCTTCAATATGCCGCACACCGCATCTTCAAGATCACCAAGACCTCTTGCATGACTTGCAGAAATCGCGCATACGCGCTTGTACCCATACGAATGGAAATTCCATGCGGCATTGTCATGCGACGGATCATCGACTTTGTTCACAACCAGAACCAGCTTATCCGCATATTTCCTGAAACCCTCAAGAAGCTCATCGTCCTGAGCATTCACACCCTTGAAATCCAACATGAACAGAATAGCCGACGCATC
>DMKZ01000094.1 GCA_003454065.1 Spirochaetaceae bacterium | reverse complement strand
AAGCCGTTCCATTCCCGACACTTCCATCGTGTTCACTCCTACGACAAACGGAAGCCAGGGAGGAGACAAATCGGCGTGGAACGTATCCGCACCGCATATCACGCTTAGGAAGGATGAAAATTACTTCTGGAATTCGAAGTGGCTTTGCGAAGCTCCGAAACCGATTCAGACGAATGCTGCGACCTTTGATTTCTATTCGCTTTACACTCGGCCGAGCAGTTATGACAAGAACAACAGGAATGCGATGTTCGAGGTTTGCACTACGACAGGGCTTTGCGTTACGTCAGTATGGTTGAAAGACGCTTATGTGCCATATCCGGTTACTACAGACTATAGTATTGCCAAATGGGTGCGTCATCATCTGCCTTTTACGAGGCCGAACAATCTTTCTGGCGAATACTTGATGAGTTTTAGCGCGCCTCGAGGCTCGACGCAGAATGAAATATCGCTGATGAGTGCTGTTTTGAAAGATTATTTTACCGAGTGGGATGCTAATGTGAAGTATTATGCTTTCGGAGACAACTCAAGCGATGCCTCAAGAGATTCTGCGCTTGATCCGGTTGCCTGCAATTATTTCACCATGATAAAGCAGAAAATGACAGCAAACCAGAATGTGATCAAAAGCCGCGGCGTAAAGGAGGGGGAATACACATTCTACATCCAACGCGCGCGTGACGGAAGACAGGTCAAGAGCTTCACGATGACGTTCTGAGATTTTTAGAAGTGCCATTGAGGCTTTTGCCGGGCAATGCCAAACGCATATGGCAATGCAGTTGACACGGAGAGGAGATATGAGGCGAAAAGACAGGCAGCTGACTTACATTGATGATATCAAGGAAATTCTTACGCGCGGCAGAATCGCCCACATTGCTTTCTTCGATGACAAGTATCCGTATGTGATTCCGATGAGCTACGGATTTGAAATGGAGAACGGAAGGATTTTCTTCTATTTCCATTCGGCTATGGAAGGCCACAAGCTTGATTTGATAGGGAAAAACCGGTCGGTTTGCATTGAGATAGAATGCAATGTGGAGATGACGGAAGGCGAGACGGCCTGTGCATATGGCTATAAATACATGTCGTTCGTCGGGTTTGGAAACGCGGAAATCCTTAGTGGTGATGATGAAAAGGCGGATGCCCTTAAACTGTTCATGAAATGCCAAACCGGCAGGGATTTTGATATTTCAAAGGAAATGGTCGGAAATGTTGTCATCATAAGGGTTGGAATTGATGAATACGAGGCGAAAGGGCGAAGGCATTAAGAGATGGTTTTGTAAACTCACTGTTGGGACTTTCTGAATTTGCGTTTTAGGACACTTCTAAAAACCTGTCGCATAGAGAGCACCTGTGGCCGTTGCGGTTGATTTTAATAAGAAAAACAGTCCTTTCGCTGTTTAGTGCGGGTAGAAGCGCTCAAGCCAGCTTGACGGTTCTGATGTTCAGTCCTCCGCAATTCAGATAGATCATCAGTTTGAAGTACTCCAGGTTTTTGAATCCTCTGGCCCTTCTTTTTATATTCCGGATTACACTGTTCATGCCTTCCAGGATCGCATTCGTTTTCCTGTAAAGGAAGTAGTTCAGGATCTCCTTGAAGTGCCGCTCGTACATCCTCGCAACCTTTTTCGCCTCTTCTATTCTCGAACGCATCATCCAGCTTATCAGCTCGCCGTTCTCCTTCGACTCCCTCCTCTTCAAGTTGTCCAAGGCCTCATTGAGATGCTTCACGACATGGAACTTGTCTATGACGCTCTGCGCATCGGGGAAGTTGCTTTCGATGCCTTTCCTGAATCCCAGGGACATGTTACAGGTGACTGGCGAGACGCTATCCTTCCTGCCCTTATGGGCGCTGAAATCGCTTGCGAAGCCGCTCACGGCGGCGCTGTCCTTGCCTTTCGCATTTAACCCTTGGAACCTTCGCATGGATGAACGTCTTGTATTGGAAGAAGTTCAGGCGCCTCCAGGTTCTTTCCTGCGTACCATGGGCCTTGCATTTTTCGCTGCAGCCTTCTTCCGTGCATTCGAACGCCGAGCCTTTCTCGAAATCGATGGCGATGCGCAGCTCGGGAAGGGCAGACTTCCCGTCCTGGGCGAAGCTTACTTCCTTGACAAACCAAGGGGACTGCAGATTCAGCGCAGCCGCGGACAATTCCAATTGCGTCATAATGGGGAGAATTACAGCACAATTCTACGGATTTACCCACACTAAACAGCGAAAGGCTAATACTATTATTTTCCATTCCGCGACCACTCCTTAAAAATTTCTAAAATACCCCTTCGAAACTGCTTGAGCTGACCTCATAAAGTTGGATATTTATCATAAGAAAGTTCATGTTTTACATAAAGCATCAGACTTCTTGGATAAGGCATATCCTTTACAAGAAGTCTGTTATTATAAATTCCACCGAATATCTTTCCCTTGTAATAGAGAAGATATTCACCCATCATCTTAATATAGGTTATCCCCTCAAGTTTTCTGAGCTGCTCCAGTACGAATTCGAGATAATCTGAAGCGGATGCCATTCATTTCAGCTTTTTACCGATATCAAATGCCTTTGCAAATGTCCTGCAAAATGACAAGTATGCTCCATTGCCTATGTCGAACGCAAGCGGCTTCAGCTTGTTTACGTCAACCTTTTTATCAGTCAATACCTTCTCATCAACAGTTGCATTCTGAATCTCGCCGAAACAGTGGCAATGCTCTTTCTCGTAGGAAACAAGAGAACACTCGATACTGACAGGATAGTCAGTTAGAACCGGTGCGTCAACAACATTAGATTTTTCAGCAGACAGACCGCTCTTTCTGAATTTATCCTTTTCGTTGTTTCCCGAAACTATTCCGACATAATCGGAAGGAACTGCCGTGTCCTCGGTTGCAAACTGCACACTGAACGCCTTTCTTTTCAAGATGTTCTCCACCGTCTTATGCTCCGGGGAAAGACACAGAAAAACCTGATGGTCATCTCCGACTCCGCCCCATGCCGCATTCATTGCGTTCACGCTACCGTCCTCATTGTATGTTCCGATTATAAGAACCGGCTGAGGATATATCAGAGGCTTCTTGCCAAAACTTACTCGCATTTTACTCTCCTAACACTTCAATGTAAAAACTCACAGGTCGGAATCCGTCATTGCAGGAAATCATCGCAGACCTCTTGTCCTTCATCCATCCGTCGTAAAAGTTCTCTGCACCAGATGCAAGGGCAAACACGAACGGCTGCAGGTTCATCCATGCGCTCTGGCAGAACCCCTGAGGGCATAATCCGTCCTTCGAGATCCACTCATCTCCCTCTTTCGCATCACAGGCATGCTCAATCGGGTTTTCGTATTTTTCAATCAAATCCTTGTGACAGACTTTCTTCGCTGCCGTAATTTTCACATCAAACATAAGAGAATTATACTTTAAAACGGGATTAAATCACATTCTTTGCAATCGTGTAAAAAGGGGTGCAAGGGGGTGCATTTAAAATCCCCTGTAAATTTGTCAAAATACCCAAATTTAGTGAAAACCGCTCTATTTTTTCGACACTAAGGCTATTCGCAAAATCCTAAGATATTCATAATTCATTGAATTTCAATAAGATAAATGATGATTTCAAGCGCATTTGCTTTGTATCAAACCTGTGAAGATAATATCGCAATAAATGAAATCGTCGGCGTTTGCCATGGCCATTGTCGTTTCGAACGATTGACAAAGGAAATTCCACGAATGCCTTTGCAGCATTTTCGAAACATGAGCGACTTGATTGACGATTTTGGTTATGCATGCCTTTGCGAAGCGTTTCGGTTTGTGCCCGTATGGAACATTGAAGTCGTATTCTTTGTTGAATCTGATCATTCCGTTGAAGCAAAGCACGGTTTAGAAAAAAAAGTCTAATGGGTCCCATGATCGCTGTTGAATCCAACGACGCCTGAACCCATAAACGACTCTATTCGTGTTGACTCTTTATCTATGACGATGCTTTGACGAATAAGCGGAACCAACTTCGTTTTGATTCCTTGTATCTTAATGGGCGGAACAAAAATCTTGTCATTCATATCGTTTTCCTTTTTGTCGCTTTAGGATTATTTAATGTCATAGGCAAACTACGGTATCGCAGGTATTCTTCAAGCGATGACAGTTTTTTCCGCTTGCCGTTTGCGAGGATTTCAATTTTGCCGAAATTTATCCAGTAATCATCGAAAATATCTTCTCCTGCTTTGGCAAAAACACCATTTCCATTCAATATATCATCAATTTTTTGGATGCTGCCTATGTTAGCAGTATTGCCGCTTCCGAATTTATCGCTTGCAATCCTCCATTGTTCTTCGGCTCATCGCATTAAATTATACCACATTATGCGTTTGTTTTCCATGCAGCGAAACATCAGACCTTAGCACGGATTTGAACTTTAATGTTCATTGGCATAAAATAGAATGGCAGTTGTCGCATTGCTTCGCGCGGCATAGTTTCGGTTTATGGTGCAGGGGTTAGCATGCAAGTCTGGGGGACTTGAGGTCGGCGGTTCGAATCCGCCTAAACCGAAAAGATGGCTTGAGGTGGTTTTTAGGCTTGGTTGAAGCAGGCGGCTGGTTCAACATGGTCTATTTTCAAAAGCATCATGAAAAAAACAAAACTCTATGGTAGCAGATGCATGAGGAGCGCTTTGCATCCGTGTTTTGGCTGCGAGAGTAAGGAGGATCATTATGGCTAAGGAATCGATTAGGCTTAAGGGAATTGAAAGGACGGAGGATTTCGGCTCCAGGGGCTCTAGAAGGCTTCTGAGGAGCGGCAGGATACCTTGTGTGGTGTATGGGCAGAAGAAACCGCTTTCGTTCAGCGTAAGCGCATTGGAGTTCAACAGGCTCAGAGGCAAAGTGACCAAGACGTCTCTTATCGATTTGGAGATCGAGGGAAGGGAAGAGGTCGAGTGCTTCTTGAAGGCGGTTCAGGATGATCTGATCACCGATAGCATTCTGCATCTCGATTTCTATGAGATAAAGAGAGGAAAGCTTCTCACCACGAGGGTTTCGATCGTTTTGAAGGGAACGCCCGTCGGCGTTAGGGAAGGCGGAGTGCTTGAGCAGATCGAAAGAGATGTTGAAATCGAATGTTTGCCGAGAAACTTGCCAGACGTCATAGAGTTGGACGTGTCCAAGCTTGGCGCCAACGAGAATATGTCCGTCAAAGACATACCTGCGATAGAAGGCGTTAAGTTCCTTGACGACCCTGATACCACCGTCGCCACGGTTAAGTTCGTCAGACAGGATGATGCTCCTGCTGCTGCTGAATCGGCTCAAGCCGCCGAAGGCGAACAGGCAGCTGCGGCCGCTGCGCCTGCTGATAAAGACAAAGAAGCTAAGAAGTGATTGTTGTCATGGGGCTTGGCAACCCAGGCCTCGAATATTCTTTGTCCGCCCACAATGTAGGCTTCAGATGCGTCGATATTGCACAATCCAAGTTTTGCTTGCAGGAACGCAAGAAGGATAATTTTCTGGAAAGCGATTACGTGTCTGAAGCGGGCAAGGTGAAGTTCGTAAAGCCTCTCACCTTCATGAATTTGTCGGGAGAGGTTTTTTCCTATCTTAGAAAAGAGCCGATAGACAAGCTTATAATTTTTTGCGATAACATCGACTTGGAGCCGGGCAAGATTCGATTTCATTATCAGGGCAGCAGCGCCGGTCACAACGGGCTCAAAAGCATAATGTCGCTGAATCCCAAGGGTAACGATTTCTATCGCATGTACATAGGCGTCGGCAGAGAGACGGTCAACGGCATCGTCCTGAATGCTGCGGATAGCGTGCTTCGCAAAATGAGCCCTGAGAAGATTTCCGTTCTTCAGGAAAGTTGCGAGAAGGCGGTTGATATTGTCATGGATTTCATCAAGGACGGCGATTTCGAAGCGGCGAAGAGGAAATGTTCCGAAAGGAAAAATCAAAATTTGCATGAACAGGATTAGATTTATTGATCTGTTTGCTGGAATCGGAGGAATCCGTAAAGGATTTGAATTGGCGGCAGAGGAACTTGGATATTTTTCAGAATGCGTTTTTGCATCTGAGATAAAACCATCTGCTATTTCTATTTTAAAACAAAATATAACCGTAAAACAAAGAGACGTTGTCGGAAATATTATTCAAGAGTGGCTTCGTGGCTGGTCGGATCATAATAATGTGGAATATGCTGTAAACGATAATACGCAGATGCCACCGGATTTCTTTTTGAATCCTAATGATACCGAATCCGATCTTTTGGAGGTCAAGGCGTTCAATAGGTGCGCAGGGCCTGGCTTCGATATAGCGGATTTTAGAATGTACGAAGAAGAAATAACAGAAAAGCCATACATGCTTTTCACAGATCATCTAATATTTGGATATGAAATGACGGAAGATGGAAAGGTTCTTATAAGAGACTTATGGCTAAAGAAGGTTTGGGAGATTGTTTCTTCTAGCGAAGACTGGCCGTTGAAGCTTCAGGTTAAAGCGAATGTAGTGCACAAGATAAGACCTTGCATGTTTTATAGTGAGAAAAGCAGGTACAAGCCTTTTGAAAAAGTCGAGGATTACATCTCCGAAATAGAACAGACCGTATGGCAGAATCCTAAGACGAAAGAGGAATCTGGAACATGGCTTAAGAGGTTTAAGGAGAGTTATGCCAAACAATACGGAATGGAAATGCAAGTTCCGAGATGGCAAGATATAGAGAAGAATTATAGATGATGACCGCATAATGAGCCGAGCGCTTGCATACTCATAATGATTCGAGAAGCAAACAAGATAGATAATGCAGTTCATTGCTTTTTGAAACGCTTTGAAATAGTTGCTGACGACAGCCTTGCCGTCGCATTCTCCGGAGGCGCGGACAGCCTTTCCCTTCTCCTATCGCTTTCGCGAGTTCATCCGAATGTTATCGCCATATATGTCAATCATCATCTGAGAAGCGAGGCGGAGCTTGATAGGGAAATCGAGCTTAATAGGAGCAACTCCGAAAAGCTGGGCATTGGTTTGGTTGTCCTCGATGCCGACAGGAGCGAGATAGATGCGCTCGCTCGCAGTATGGGGATCGAGGGGGCGGCGAGAGAGGTTCGCTACAGGCTGATAGGCGATTATTGCGAATCAAATGGAATAAGCCGCATTCTTACGGCTCACAATCGCGACGACTGCGATGAAAGCGATATTATCAATTTTTTCAGAGGCGGGAATCTTTCCAGATCCATAGAAGAGAGAATCGGCAATATCTATAGGCCGCTCCTTTCCATTACGCATGCGGAAAACGAAGAGCATGTCAAAAGCAGTGGCTTTGCTTTTTCTCAGGACTCCACCAACTTGCAGGACGATGCCTTGCGTACCTCGATAAGGCATAGGCTCAGGCCTGTTTTGGACGAAGTTTTCCCATCTTATGGCAATGCTTTGGCGCAAAGAAGGAAGTGTCGCGAATCGCAGATCGCACGGCCCGATATGGCGCATGATGCGATTTTTTCGGCATTCACCTTGCTTGGGTATAGAAATTCCAATAACAACAGGATAAGCCGTAAAAGCATAGACGGCATAATGGATTTGGCGTGCAACGGCAGTAACTCCGGCAGGCTGATGCAAGGCGATGTGGTGATACTTCATAGAAAGGGCGACTTGCTTTTCTTGAATCGTTCCGATAGTGCGAGCGAGTCATGGAGGATTTGCATCGAAAACGAGGGCGTATTTGACATTCCGCATGGTGGCAGGGCGATAGTATCAACTGTCAAAGTCGCTTTCATCAGGGATAGTTTGCCCAAAATGCCCTCCGATTTCGTGGCGGTTGTCAAAAAATCGTTTGATATGCGGTCGGCTCGTCTCGATGACGCGATTTTGTTTGACGGCAAGGTCAGAACAGTCAAAGAGCTGATGAAAAAGAAGCAGCTTTCCGCAGAGCTTTTGCGGCAGGTTCGCATCCTTGATAGGAACAACGAAGTCATTGCCGTCGTTTTCGATGGATTGGATGCCAAGCCGTTTGTCGCGGATTCCGAGAACATTGCGCACTTTTCGGATGAATATGAGATGTTCTTGGTGGCATTTGTATAAAACCTCAAATGTGTCAAATGATTTGACAAAACAGAACCAGATGCCATACTTTTAAAAGAGATTTTTTCAAAACTCCTTCCTTAGCTATGCAGGCGCAATCCATGAAAGCGATTGCTCTGTTTTGGGACTACCTGAATGCGATTCCTGATATTGTCCGTTTGTTGTCTGTCAATAAAAAAGACCGCCACGAAAGCGGTCTGTATGAATGATCAAGCAAACGCTTGCAATGCAGTCTTGCGGGCCCTGATTTGCTCCTTATGGAAGAGCTGACAGAACCCCCTTTTTCATGCTGGATTGAATTTGTTCTTTGGTTGCTTGCAGCGCGGGCATTTCCAATCGTCGGGGAGATCTTCAAATGCCACGCCGTCATGCTCGGCAGGATCATAGACGTAGCCGCAGATGGAGCAAACATACTTTCCCGATGCCTCCTTCTTCGTGAAACTCACTTCTGCGAGGATTGTCTCAACAGGATGGTCAAGGTCCATGATGCGCTTCGCTTCGAGGTTTTCATACCCTTGCGGAGTATGCGTGCCGCAATAGACGGTAGGGTGGTTGCGGACGAATTCGCGGACCCTGTCAAAAGTTATTCTGTCCGCAGCAATATCATCAAAAACGACTGACAGCTTGTTGGCATAAAGCGCTTCGTCAACATAAGTGATATCGCCCTGAAGCATATAGAACAGATCATCGTTTTCAACGATGACGAGACTGTTGCCGTTGGTGTGTCCTTTGGCTTTTATGTAATATATGCCGTCGGCTATTTTCTGGCTTTCCGGGAAATTGTAATATGCGCCATCAGTGAATTTCACAGGCACGATATTGCTTATCCCTTGCAACTCTGCGGCTGAAACCTCTTCTTCGTTAACATAGATCTTCGCGTTAGGGAAGGATTTGAGCTCCCCCGAATGGTCGCTGTGCTTATGTGTCAGGAGAATCTTCGTGACCTGTTCCGGCTTGTATCCCAAAGAAGCGAATGCTTCCATATAGGTGCAAATATCCTTTCCCGTATAGATCGGACTATCCTCATTCGGATTCTCTTCAGGTGTTCCCGCAGGGATTCCGGTATCAACCAAAATCACCTCGTCTCCAGTATCTATCAGATAGTTTTGCAGGCTCCCGCGATATCGTATGTTTTTGTCGAACTTTTCCTTGCCCTCTTCGCCTCCGAAAACGAAGGGCTGGGTGTAGAAGCCGTCTTTTCTGAACTTGACCGCTTTTATGATCATTTGCCCCATTCTCCTTTTAACAGTTTTGATAGCAGCTCCTTGAAGGTTCTGACCTCTTCGTCTGCAAGCCAATGCTCGTTTATAAGCGTTTTCGGAACGTTAACCGCCTTGTCTTTCAGCTTACGGCCTTCTTCGGTAATGGAAATGTTGATGTTGCGCTTATCCTTTTCATCCTTGCGTATTTCCGCATAACCTTTCTTTTTCAACTTCCTGAGCAGGCTGGTGAGCGTATTGGCTTGCAGGTAAAGCGCTTTGACCAAATCTTTTTCCTTTACCGTTTCCTTTTCCCATAGAACCATCATTGTGATGTATTGGGTGTAAGTCAGATTCAGTTCCTTCAAAAGCGGCTTGTAGCGTCTTAATATCTTGTTCGCAACCGCATATGTCGGAAAACAAACCTGGTTTTCAAGAAGCAAAAGCTCACAATCCTTTTCCAAACTGCTACCTCGAAAACAACTATATCGCATCCGACATAATTTGTCAAATGAAATCGCTTGTTGCATCGCTGTGCCTTACTTGACCGTTTTTTTTGTAATATTAGACAACCTTTCCCAAGGAGGAGCAGTAGATGATAAAAGAAGAAAAAGTCGTAAAGAAGGAAAAAAACGAAAGTAAATGTAAAGGGCGCTTCTAAAAACCTCAAAGCCCGATTTCGCCTTCGTGCATGGATCGGCGCTCGGAAGCGACTGATGGATTTATCGCCCGCAGGTGCACGCCATCGTACAAGAAAAAATTGAAAGTTTGAGTTTTTCCTTATATAATGAAAAATTGCGTTCTAATTTAATGTGAGGAAAATATGATTAAAGCAGGTCAGATCAGCAAGGGAACGGCGCTTCTCATAAAGGGCAAGCCGTTCGTGTGCATTGAAAGGGAGTTCGTGAATCCCGGTAAAGGAAGCGCTTTCGTCCGGCTTAAGCTCAAGAGCCCGTCCGACGGTCAGGTTCTTTCGGAAACGATGAAGAGCCAGGATAATGCCGAGGATATTACGGTAGAGGATATCGATTACCAGTTCGTCTATATGGAGAAGGACAACTACATTATGATGAACACCGCCACGTATGAGCAGACGGAGGTTCCCGTTTCCAGCTTCCCCGACCACAAGTATTTCATGAAAGAGGGCGAAAGCTACAGATGTTCGGTTTACAACGACGAGATTCTCAATATAATACTTCCGACGAAGATGGTCTATGAGATCGCCGAGTGCGAGGATGCGGTCAAAGGCGATACTGTTCAGGGAACGACGAAATATGCCACGACGGATCGCGGTCTGGAAATCAAGGTTCCGATTTTCATAAAGAAAGGCGAGAAGGTGCGCGTCAGCACGGAAACGAAGGAATATCTTGAAAGGGTCAACGACTGAAGGGCATGGCGAAACGCAAGAACATTTACTCTTTTCTCAAGGAAAGGGGATTCGTATATCAGACCACGGATGACGAAGCCGTCGAGAAGCTGCTCAACGATGATAAGGTCGCGTTCTATCTCGGAATCG
>DMKZ01000175.1 GCA_003454065.1 Spirochaetaceae bacterium | reverse complement strand
GGCGGTAGTTCGGAGCAATCTGACGTCATGACCGTTGCCGAGGACATTCAGATTGTTGATCGTCATGTATTCGTTCTCGTTCCAGAACTCCCATATTTTCATTTCGTCGGCGGAAAGCCGGCAATACACATTCGCATCGTCGGCATTTCCTTCTATCAGCGCCTTTCCGCTGAATACGCCCGATGTGATTTCGAAAATCGGACGAATGACGAAATATCTTGAAAGCCAAACGGGCAATGCGCTGATGTCGCAATCCAAGAAATACGCGCCATTCGAAATCAAGCCTTTGAAAGTTCCGTTTATCGGGAAGGGCTTGGAAAACGCGAGATCGAACTTTCCCGAATCCATATCGACTTCGCCGGAAACGAATCCGTCCGCAAACGTCATTCGGCTGCCGGATGCCGCAATATCGGTCGTCAAATCGCCGAAATCATCGTAATCCATCGTTATCCCCGTTATGCTCAATTTCATGCGCTTGCTGACGGAAGCAATATCCCGGAACGAAAAATCATCGTCCTCGAAACAAACGTCCAATTCAGGGCTGAAAGTGATTGCGATGGTCTTGTCCAGCCTCTTGTAATCATAAGTCCCATCGAAACGCAACGAGGCCGTCTTCTTGGCGATATCCGCTTTCAAATCGATTTTCGTCGCCTTGAATGCCGAGTATCTGAACTCATCGCAATGGAAATCGCATGCTCCGTTGTTGAAGTCTATGGACACATCGAATTCGTCGCCACCGCCCGAAGGGAGAAGCGAAGCCTTTCCGCTAACGCTGAAATCATCCTCCCAATCGGTCGAAAAATCACAATCCAAAGCTATTTTCCTGAAGCCTGTGACCGACGGAGCGGGGTTCAGAACGGTATTCAGGCTTATCGCATTGGAAGTCAAGCCGCGAATCATGCTCAAAACCATTTTCGAATTTCCATCGCTGGATTGAAACCTCAAATCGCCCTCAAGCGTCTTATAAAATTCCTTGTGGAAAAAATCGCCTTTGACATACCCTCCCCCCGAAAACGACATCTCAGGGGAAGCAAAAAGAAAATTCCTCAAGTTGAATTGCGATTGCTCGCAATCCAATTCCCAACCTACCGAAAAATCCGGAAAGACAAACGACATGCGGGAATTTCTCATGGCAATGGTCCGAGATTCGGCATCGGATGCGAATGCGAAGTCGATGTTTGCGACGACATACCTGTCGGGGTCGTAGGATCGGTCGGAGTCGGACGAATCGAAAAGCCTTGCCAAGTCGGGCAGGAGGAAATCGACCGCGCTAACATAAGCGCTCACTCCTTTGGAGAAATCGAATCCCGCCTGGAACCTGTCGGAATAGATGTTGACGCCGTTTTCGAAAAGGAAGCAATAAAAATCATAATTCTCCTCCAATAGCTTGACCGAAACGTCCAACCTCTTGTTTTGAAGCGACGGGTCTATGGCTGCGCTTATCGCGAATTTCCCGCTATCGGTGCTCATATCGAATCCGAGAAGGTGTCCGACAAATGACAAATCGATTTCCGCCACATGATTTTTGGAATATGAAACGGGAAATACGACGGTCCTGCTCTCGTCCGAAAAAGACAAGTCGGATGGTGATTGGATGTTCAAAGGACCTATTTCAAGTCCTTTGCCTGAAAAAGCGATCCTCCGCTCGTCCGACGAAACGCCTAAATCCACGGAGACGGGAAGATTGAGGATCTCCGCCATCCATTCGAAATCGAGCTGCGACTCGTTATTGTTCAAGTCCATGCGCAAATCGAAGTGCGCGGGCTTCGTCTGATTTACAAGCGAATGAACGAACGGCTCTAGGCGAACATCCTCTATCCCCATATCTCCGGTCAGCCACGCAAGCCTCTGATTCAAATCGAGCGTAAAATTCAAATCCAACGGAGATGATTCGGACGCATGGACCCTGGCATTAAGCAAATAATCGGAAAACGACGACTCAAAGGCGCACGTCCGGCTTAGAAACGGCGATGAAACCGATTGCGAACTCGCTTCAAGCATCCCTCCGTCTTTCAAGTTGAAGGCAATCGGAGCGCTGACTATCATCCTGTCCGATTTCCGAACATCCAAGTCAAAATCCGCTCTAATGTTTTCGAGGCGCAAGCTGTCGCTCGTTTCCGCCGAAAAGCGAATGCCGTTCAAATTCAAAAGCAAGCCATCGCCTATTTCCGATTTCATCGCGCTCGATTCGACAAGCAGACCGGCGTTTCCATTCGAATAATCCGCTTTCATGCGCAAGCCTTCGATCCGCATCGGGTTTTCGAACGCTTCGAACTCCATATTTGGAAAATCAAAACCGAAAGCCTTTCCTTCGTCATCCGCAAACCACTTGAACTCCAACCCGTCGCGATGGATATTCAGGTACGGGGTTCTGACATGAAAACCGGAAACCTTCATAGCATCATCGCTGACACTTTTGAGTTTCTCGACAAGCACCTCCATATCACCTTTATCGTCGATCAGCTTCGCAAACGAAAGCGATACGCCCGCCTTTTTGATTTTCAAGCCCCTTTCCAAGTCCAAAAGAAGAGAAAGCCCGTCGATCTTCGCAGAACGGCCTTGGCTTTCGATCGAAACGTTCAAACCCGAAATCCGCACATCCGCTTCGAATTCCGCCAAAAAGCCTTTGATTTTGGAAAAACCGTCGGAATGCTCGCCCGCAGCGCTTTGCGATTCCGTTTCGACATCGGCATCTGCCGATTTGTCCGCGGACCTGTTCAAAACCAATGACAGATTCGCATCGTAGATTTTCGCATTCAGCTTGCCGTTTCCGAAACAAAACCGATTGAACAGGGAAAACACCGAATTGCCGACGAACAGCGTGGCGACATCCATATCCAAGCCTTCACCGTGAATGTCCAAGTTCGTGAAAACGGTCTGACCGAACGGAATGAACGGATGCTCTTGCGCGCTGATGCGGACAGAATTCCCGACAGCGGCAGAAACCATTCTTCTGACCATCGATTCCGCAATTCGACCTGCCGAAAACCTGCACATGGCCAAAGCGAGGAAGAAGGAAGCGAACGCAAAAGCCAGGAACAGGTATTTTGTTTTCCTCAAAACAAGAGATCTGCTCAAGGGAACCTCCTACCAAGGCAACTACAATTCGCCGGACAAACTGCCGCCATGAGCGATTGCGCGAATGAACTTGTTCAAAGGCAAAGCCTCCCTGACATGCCGTTGCGCCCGCTCCACGGTGTTGTTGTTCTCGCTTAAATGAATTAGGAAGACTCCCCTGTTCTCGTTTTTGTTCAGCTTGAGAAGGAACCGCTTTGCCTGGTCATTGCTGAGGTGGCCGTAGTCGGAGCGAATGCGCATCTTGAGCGCATAGGAATACTCATCGTTTTCGTCCAGCATGGCATCATCGTAATCGGCTTCGAGCATGAGAAGGTCGCTTGCATTCGCAAATTCCATCATCTCATCCGTAAAATAGCCCGTATCGGTTATGATGCAGATGCGATTATCGCCGGATTTGATATGGTAGCTCACGCAACCTTCGCTATCGTGACTGGCATCAGTCGCAATCACCTCGAATCCGCCGACGCATATCTTCTCCCTCACGGCGAACAACCGAACGCTTCCGACATCGAGACCAAGCGACACAAAGGCGCTGTGCTCGCGTTTGGCAGCGCACGAGTTCATGCAAATCAATACGGGAATCTTCTTCTGGAGAACTCTAAGGCTATTGGAAGCGTGATCGGGGTGCAAATGGGTGAGAAAAACTGCGCGAACCGATTCCAAGGGTATTCCGCTCTTGTCGAGGAAGGCCGTGAAGCGCCGCGTGCTTATGCCATAGTCAACCACGATGCTATCGGCGCCGTCATAGAACACATAGCAATTACCGCACGAACCAGATGTAGCAACCGCGTATTTCAGCATCGCTTCGCCCCTCCGCCAAGGCAGAACTTCTCCACAGCGAAGGCGAAACCGTCCTCATCATTGGAAAGGGTGATGAAGTCCGCAGCCGCCTTTGCCGCCATCGAAGCATTCGCCATGGCCACTCCAACGCCCGCATTCCTTATCATTGCGGCATCATTGTCATAATCCCCTATCGCCAAAGTATCCTTCATATCCACGCCCAGATGATTCGCAAGAATCGCCAAACCGTTGTTCTTGCCCTTTCCGATGTAATTCATCTCGAGAATGGTCGGATTCGAAAGATAATATTCGTATTCGGGGAATTTGGACATCATCCGCGAATAAACGCCGGGCATCTTCTCATTGACAGCCCGTATCGCTATTTTCATCGGTCCCGAAAACGACCCGTCGACGTTTGACAAAACATCATCGAAATCCGCTATGATGCCATTGCCGTCGTAAAACGCGCTGATGCTGTCGAAAAAAGAATCCTTGCGCTCCACGATCCAATTCTTGCCTATGTAAAGCGCCGGAGTACATTCCTCGTCTCGCAGAAAATGCACTATGTCCCGCATATCGCTCCTCGATATGCTGCCGTCATAGATTGATTCGCCGCGGCAAACTACATGCGCGCCATTATCGTAGGCGCAGCAAATATCCTTTTCCTCCAGCCCCAGCATTTCCAATACCCGCTGACAACCTGACCTGTACCTTCCGGTCGCTATGGCAAAGATGCAACCATGACACATCGCATCTCGGATAGCATCAAGATTCCTTTGGGAAATCTTGCCGTCGGATCTGAGCAAAGTCCCATCCAAATCGGATAAAATCAGCCCTATCATACGTTCAAATCAGCGGTTTTTCCGAAGAATCGGAAAATAAATCCGAATTCTTGCTGGTTCGTCCAAGCCCGATAATCTCCCTGACTTGATTGTCATCAAGCGTTTCCCTTTCGACAAGGCATTGCGCGAGCCTATCGAGTTCTCTGCGATGCTCGGAGAGAATCTTCCTCGTTTCGGAAAGGCATGAGTCTAAAATATTTCTGACCTCTTCATCTATGGTCTTGGCCGTTTCTTCGGAAAAAGACTTCCTTTGGTTTATGTCCCTGCCCAGGAACAGCGGATGATCATCATCGGAATAATTCACGAATCCAAGCTTGCTCATGCCGAATTCGGTAACCATCCTTTGAGCTATGGAAGTGGCTTGCTTTATATCGTTGGAAACCCCTGTGGTTGTCTGCCCATAGACAAGCTCTTCGGCCACATATCCGCCCATTGTGGTCTTGATGCGGCCTAGCAGCTCCTGCTTGTTCTTCGAATACGAATCGTCTTCAGGAAGAGAAATCGTAACGCCCAGCGCATAGCCATGCGGAATCACGGTCACCTTGTGAAGCGGATCGACGCCTTCGACATAATAATGCAGAAGCGTATGTCCTGCCTCATGATACGCAGTCGCCGTCTTCGCTTCAGGGCTCATGATCATGCTTGCTCTCGCCACTCCCAAAACCATCTTGTCCCTTGCCTGCTCGACTTCGGACATTGTGACGAACGGCTTGGAATTGCGAGCCGCCAGAAGCGCGCTCTCATTCGCCAAATTGGCCAAGTCGGCCCCGGAGCTTCCCGGCGTCGCCCGCGCTATCTTCTTGAAATCAAGCGAACTGTCCGTCTTGACTTTAGCGAAATGCAATTGCAAAATGGCTTCGCGCTCCCGGACATCAGGCAATTCGACGGCAACGCGCCTGTCGAAGCGGCCGGGTCTCAGAAGAGCATCGTCAAGCACATCCTGCCTGTTCGTCGCCGCCATGATTATGACGCCTTTGTCAGTACTGAATCCGTCCATTTCGACGAGGATCTGGTTGAGAGTCTGCTCCCTCTCGTCATGTCCGCCGCCTATGCCGGTTCCCCTTGATCTTCCTACGGCATCCAATTCGTCGATGAAGATTATGCACGGCGATTTCTTCCTGGCCTCCGAAAACAAGTCGCGAACCCTTGCCGCACCCATTCCGACGAACATCTCGACGAAATCCGAACCCGAAGTGTAAAGGAAGGTGACGCCCGACTCGCCGGCAACTGCCCTGGCTATCAGCGTTTTCCCCGTTCCCGGAGGGCCTACGAGCAGAACTCCTTTCGGGATTCTCGCGCCCAATTCACGGTACTTCTCAGGATTGTGCAGGTAATCGACGATCTCCTGCAGATTTTCCTCTGCCTCATCGACACCTTCGACATCGCTGAATTTTATTCCGTCAGATGATTTTACATAAACCTTGGCATTGCTTTTGCCCAGGTTGAACATCATTGAACCCGGTCCGCCGCCTGCCTTGTCCATCATC
>DMKZ01000159.1 GCA_003454065.1 Spirochaetaceae bacterium | reverse complement strand
AAATTAGTTTTGAAAAAACCTCAATGACAAACGACAGGTGGTGTGGAATGAAGAAGTGTTATCTTGCATTGGCTATTGCGATTATCGGCTTGCTGTTCTCCTGCAGGCACTCCGTTTCCAATGACGCGGTCGCTCCTGTGGTGCAAGGCGGCGATACGTCATCGGATACGAAACCCGGCGACACCTTGGAGACCGGATCTGACAATTCCATCGATGATTCCATTGGTAAAGGATCCGATGAATCGGCAGGGGCTGAGTTCGGCGATTTGCAGGTGGAAAGCGGGTACTTCATCTTCAAGATATTGGAAGACGGAACCGCATCCGTCATTGGCGTAAGCGAAGCGGGAAAAGAACAAGCTAACCTTGACATACCATCTAAGATTTCGGTTCAGGCCTCTTACTCTTCGCAGAGGCTGGCATCCAAGGACGGCGCTAATGAATTTCCTGTCGGATCGATAGGCGAAGGCGCTTTCGAAGGCAATGTGGTTTTGGCGTCGATACACATACCAAGCACTATAACGATAATAGAGGGCAATGCTTTCAAGGGGTGCGAGAAGCTTGAGAACGTGAACATACCGGATGGCGTCGTGCAGATTAAAGCGGGAACGTTCGAGGGTTGCGGGTCTCTCGAGAACATTTCTTTGGGAAATGTGAATGATTGCGATCCTTCTGCGTTTTCCAATTGCAGCAATCTGAAGGGGATCGTTGCAATGGAATCGGTGGCGCAAGTGCTTAGCGATTTTTTCGAAGGAGCGGATGAAAGCGAAGTTCAGATATTGCGCATAAACGCATCGGATTACTTCAGATACAGCAATTATTACGATCATGTGAGAATAGACGGATTGACCGAGCAGGGCAAGCAACTTGAAACGATCGAGATTCCATACGAGATAGACGGCCTTCCGGTGACAGATATGCATTACGCCATATTGGAGGGTTCTAGTGTTAAGAAATTGATCATTCCTAGTTCGTTCACGACCATCCCTACCTATAGCTGCGAATGGTGCAGTACCTTGGAGGAGGTTTATCTGCCCGATTCGATGAGAACTATCGAGACTTATGCTTTCAGAGGCGATTCTTCTTTGAAGAAGGTCGTGATGATGGAAGGTGTGGAGACGATAGATACTTATGCTTTTTTGGATTGCAGCTCCTTGCGTGATGTGGAGCTTCCGTATAGCGTCAAAAATTCTTTTGTCTATGCCTTTTTGGGCTGTCCGCTCGAGTCTATGGTCATATCCGATGACACCTATTTTGATGCATGGGGAATTGATGCGAGTAAAATATCATATAAACCTTCGAAATATATTTATGAAGATACCGAAAGCGACATCGTCATCAAAGGCATCAACAAGGATATTTTTGGAAATGCTCAGGGCGAATTCATTGTTCCGGACAAACTCAAGGGCAAGAGCATTGTGGAAATAGCCGATTCGGCTGATTTCGACGGATGCGAGTTTACGAGCATTATCTTTCCATCGGGCGTCAGAAGAATCGGCGTCAACGCTTTCGCCGGTTGCAATAGCTTGTCTAAAGTTCGCCTGTCCGCATCGACTGAAATCTGCGATGGCGCGTTCCCTGATAATGTTGAAATAGTTAAATTGGGGGATTCGTCCGGCAAAGGTAGCGTTTCGAGTCAGAACAGCATTTTTTCGATGCACATTGATCCGGATTTGGTTCTAATCGAAACGCTTAGCCATGATTATATCATGAAATTGCATTTCGATGAGATCGGAGAGCCGGAGGACTTGGGTAATGTCGCTGAACCGCTTGAGATATATATTCCTTACGAAGTCGATGACATTCCGGTGCGTGATGTTTTCATAGATTTGATGATACATGAATTGGGAATAGGGCTGTTTCACCACTATTTGAGTGGTCCGCGCTATGCTTCCTGGAATGATCACGGCGTTTCGGACGATAATCAGGTTCGATGCATAATCTATCTTCCGGTGAACAAGAACATGAGCAACTGGAACATGCATATTGATTATTTGATGGAGCGCGCGGCGGAATCAATCGCCGAAACCGGGGCGCCTATAATGGTTTACACATACTATTGCCCCGAACTCGATTAGAATGTTCTTTTCGAGATTGCGTCGCAAGGAGGGCGGAGTATTTCCAGCATAGTGATTAAAATCGGAACGTCATCTCTTGTCAGGGATGACTTTTCGATTAACAAGAAAAACATTAATCTGCTTCTTCATTCCATAAGCGATTTGCGCGAAAGAGGCGATTCGGTGGTTCTGGTGACTAGCGGCGCAATTGTTTTCGGGATGCATGAGCTTGGCCTGAAGAAGAGACCGAAGGATGTCATATCGCGTCAGGCATGCGCCGCCGTAGGCCAATCGAAGCTGATGATAGAGTACAGCCAGATAGCCGGAATCTATGGAATCAAGGTCGGACAGATACTTCTTAACCACGATGACTTCAAGTTCGCCAACAGGATGCGGCATCTCAGGAACACTTTGAACAAGATGTCGAAATTCGATGTGCTTCCGATCATAAACGAAAACGATGCCTTATCCGTAGATGAGATAAAATTCGGTGACAACGACACCCTTGCATCTTTCGTGGCGCCTTTGGTGCGCGCGGACATGGTTGTTCTGCTTACCGATATAGACGGGCTCTACGATAAGGATCCCAAGGCGAATCCCGATGCCGAACTCATCAAGGACGTGCATTGCATAGACGATAGGATAAAATCCCTCGCCGCTCCGCCTCGAAGCGCTGTCGGAACTGGTGGGATGATAACCAAGGTCATGTCGGCCCAATATGCCAACGAGCATGGAATAGATCTGATGATTTGCAATTCCAAACACATGGGCAGGCTCGCTGAAGTCCTGAGCAAGCGCGACACCGGAACCGTATTCCATGCGGATGCGAAGCGGTAGGCATGGTATATGAGACAGTACGAGGCGGTTATTCAAACATTGGAAAAACTAGGTGGAGTTGCAACGCTGGGGCAATTAAATCAAGAGGTTTTTAAAATCAAGGATTGCGAGTGGAAAACAAAGACTCCGTTTGCATCGATTCGCAGAATTGTTCAGACAAACGATGAAATTTATAAGATCAAATCCGGATTATGGGCTCTTAAATCGCACCGGAGCGAGTTGGAGCAAAGAGGAATAATTGTTGAAACTGAAATCAACAAAAATTCCGAGGGAGTTATCGAATTTAACCACACATATTATCAAGGGCTGCTCGTTTCGATCGGCAATTTGAAGAATTTCGGAACTTTTGTTCCGGATCAGGACAAAAACAGACTTTTCTTGAGCGATAAGCTTGATGACTTGAGAACGACGAAAAAGATTCCGAGATTTTCATACGATTGTTTTGTTTCGAGGAGTTCGACCATTGATGTGATTTGGTTCAATGAGCGTATGATGCCGGATTCGTTTTTCGAGGTCGAGCATTCGACCGATATTCAGAACTCTTTGGAGAAATATTGCGACTTGCAGGATTTCCATACGCGGATGTTCATCGTTGCAGATGAAAGACGACATGAAGAATACAATAAAAAGTTGAGTTATCAGTCCTTTTCAAAAATAAAAGAAGGCAAACGCGTGCAGTTCCTCAGCTATGACGATTTGGAGCTGCAGTATCAGCAGGCGATAAAGTTGCAGGGCGTTCATACGCTTATTCTTTAAAGGGCACTTCTAAAAACCTGCTGTCCAGAGAGCGCCTGCGGTTTTCAGGCCTGAAAGGCATCGGGCGAAATCGGGCTCTGAGGTTTTTAGAAGCACTTTAAAGTGTTTTTGGACATCAACGCCCAAATATGCTACACTATTCTGATAAAGTTTGGAGATTGGTATGACTAGATTTTCGCTTTCTTTTTTGTTCGTCGCTATTGCCGCTATGGTATTGTTCGCTTCATGCTCTAAGAAACCGGCAGCTCCTGTTGTCGTGGAGAACGAAGGCGACAAGCCTTCCATTACGGTTACGAACACATCTGTGGTAACGCTCACGGCCGACCAGGTCAGTTTCGACGTTACGATTCGCGAACGCGGTCAGAATGTCGATAAGCTGACGGATGATGGCAATATCAGATCGAACAAGGTCAAGGAAGTCTTGAAGCGCTTGGGTATCGAAAGCACGCCGACAAGGCAGTTCAGCGTCACTCCGTATTACTCTTATACGATAATTGACAAGAACGGCAATCTTTACGATAGGGATAATGAGCGGCGCGAATACAAATATCATGAATACCTCCATACTTTCGCGGTGAAATTCGAGCATGCCGACAAGAATCCGGAGCTTGTGGGTCAGGCCATAGATGCCATTCTTGCCGTTGACAGTGCGGAAATAGGAAATGTGACTTTCGGCATAACAGACAACAGGAAGGCTAATGCGGCTGTCAGGAAAGCCTCTGCGCAAGCGGTTATGAGAAAGATAAATTCTTATGCCGAAGGTTGCGGGGTCGCGGTCAAGGGAATACGCAATATGCATGAGGGAGCTTATACTCGCGATACGGGCATGGTCATGGCCAAGGCTTCCGGAGTTACTGCCAACAGGTATGCTGCCGCCGCACCCATGATGGACATGGTCGAGGAAGCCAAGATGATGGATGATGATTCCTCCACGCAAATCACCTCGGACAAGATAAGCGTAAATGCCGAAGTCAATTATACGGCGATCTTGGCTGGAAATGCGAAGAGCCGTTTGAATGTCAGGGGATTTGCGGAGATAAAGGCGACACCCGATGTGGCGGAATTCATCGTGACGGCTCGGATTTCAGGATATAACACTTCGCAGCTCGTGCGCGACGGTTCCAAGATAATCAAGGGGCTTTGCGACAGGCTGAACGGCGAATGCGAAATGACAACCGTGCAATACAGCATTCTGCCGTATTTCGTCAGCGAGAAGAATGAGTCGCAGATCTATCATAGCGACAGGGCGAACATATTGAATCAATTCGAGTTCATTCACAGCGTTCGCATAAAGGTAATGAATTTCGATGAAGGCAATAAGCTCGGGAAAGTGATCGATTCGGTGAAGAAGAATGCGGACGAGCGCATTTCCATCGGAGGCGTGAGCTACTCCATCAGCGATAATACGAAATATTCGGACGAGGCGCGAAGCGGAGCGGCGGCCAATGGAAAGGAAAAGTGCGAAATATATGCGGATGGCGCAGGAACGGATGCGAGCGGGGTGTTCAGCATCATCGAGAACTATTCGGCTCAGGACACCGATATAGACGGCGATGGCCTGTATTACGGCAGCCAGGGCAAAAAGATATACAAAGGCAGCGACATAGCCGAAAACCAGACCGTGATATTCCGCGACAAGGTTTCCGTCCGATCACAGCTTACGGTCACGGCCGACATCTGATCGGCATAAGCAAGGCGTGAAGATGCGGAAAAAGGCCGGACTGACCGGCGGCATATACATAATCATATCCGCTGTTCTGTTCGGAGTGATGCCTTTGATGACCAGAATCGTGTTCGCTCATGGCGCGAATGGTTATACGGCGGCGTTTTTCCGATATGCTTTCGGTTCAGTCGTGCTTTGGGCGTTGATATGTTCGGATCGCAGCAAATCGAGATTGCTGAGGATAAGCCGCAGACAGATGGCGTCGGCTGCAATATTCTCATTGTTCTATTCGATGCTGCTGGTTTCGCTTTTCCTGGCGTATTCCTATATAGATACGGGGTTGGCTACGGCTTTGCATTTCACATACCCGGCCATAGTCATCGTCTTGAATTTGGTCGTATTCAGGTCTTTCCCTGCGAAAAGGGAGATCGTCAGCTTGTGTTTGGCGATAGCAGGCGTTTTCCTCATGAATGCCTATGGCGGCGCTGCCGATGCCAAGGGCATGGCGTTTGCAATCCTGTCAGGGGTGTCGCTTGCGCTTTTCGTGGTGTTTTTCGAGCATAACAGCTTGAAGGATTTGCCTACTGTCATTGCAACATTCTGGATAAGCCTTTTAGCAGCCGCGGTCATAGGCGCCTTCATAACCATAACGGGGAATTGGCAGCTTCCTGCCGATGCGATCGGATGGGCGATGATGGTCGTTTTGGCTATTTCCACCGGAGTGGTCGCGTTTGTTTGCTTTCAGAAGGGAATCAAGACTTGCGGGGGCGTCATGGCATCCATCCTCTCCATGCTCGAACCGGTCATAAGCCTTTTCATCGGCTGGTCGGTTTTCCATGAAAAGATGTCCGCTGCTTCCGTCCTCGCAGTCGTTTGCATTCTTTGCTCGGCTACCGTTTTGCTGGCAAAACCCGAGTGAAATCCGGCTTCGGAGCAAACTCTGTTAATTTTCGCTTTAGCTTACGCAATAATATCATCAGGTATTGAGGTTTTTCGGGGGGGCAGAGATTTGGTTTTCGACGGGCCGGTCGCTTGAGCCTTAGGGGTGCATTTATCATGGGCGAGATCGGTTCGGACAAGGGTTCGACTCCCTTCTCTGCATTTTTTCCATGCGGATTTATTTGTTTTCGCAGTTTTGCATTTTTAGAAATGCCCTTTAGGCGTAATTTATTATGGGCACTTCTAAAAACCTCAGAGACCGATTTCGCCTGATGCCCTTCGGGTCTGA
>DMKZ01000127.1 GCA_003454065.1 Spirochaetaceae bacterium | reverse complement strand
TCTCGTACTCGATACTGAGGTCTATTCCAACACCGGCGGGCAATCGTCCAAGAGTACGCCGCTTTCCGCAGTTGCGAAATTCGCTACGGACGGAAAGAGAGTCGGCAAGAAGAATCTTGGAATCATGTGCATGAGCTACGGCTATGTTTATGTAGCGTCTGTCGCTCTCGGCGCCAACAGGATGCAGGTCCAAAAAGCGATTCAGGAGGCTGTGGATTACAATGGTCCCTCGATCATCTTCGCCTATGCTCCATGCATCAACCACGGCATCAATATGAGATTCTCCCAGGTTGAGGAGAAGAAGGCTGTCGAGGCAGGGTATTGGCCGCTTTACAGGTTCAACCCCAATGGCGAGGAGGGTAGGAAATTCGTTTGGGAATGCAAGGATCCGAACGGCGCCTATAAGGACTTCATCCTTTCAGAAGTCAGGTATTCTTCCTTGAAGAAGACCAATCCGGAGATGGCGGAAGAGCTTTATTCGGAAAGCGAGCAGGATGCCTACAAGCGCCTTAAGCTCTACAAGGGGTTCGGCAGCTGCTTGAACGGTGAGCCGTCCGAGAACTGATTTCAGAAGCGTCCTTTAGTTTGTTTTGATTTTGACGGGCTATGCCGGAAAAGCTTCCTAGTCCTATAAGATTCGGTTGCTTGATCCGACATAGTCTTTTTCTTTGGTGAGGTTGTTATGATTAGAAAGGCTTTCGCAATCTGCATGATCCTGTCGGTGATGATGCTGTTCGGGTGCAAGCATGGCATTGATGAAACCGTCAAGGTCGAAGAGATCGACGATGTCACTTTCGACAAATTCATTGACGGAATCTTCGGGGACGGCGCATCCTCGGACGAGGGCATTATCGGAGTTTTGAGTTATGTTGGCTTCTCGAAGGATGATTTGCGCGAGCGCTTGAAGAAAGACCTCATCGCCCATAGCGGCGAACTGAAGAACGCCGACGGGTCCGCTATGAGAGAAAGCGACATCGTGAATGGGCTGGAGGCAAACAAGGATTCTATCGTATTCCGCGTTAAATCTTTGAAGCTTGAGTATCCGACCGATAGCTGCACGGGAGAAAGGTTCAGAGCATCAGCGCGCATGCTTGTCGGATATGCGGAGAAAGTGTTCGATTTCTGGGACAATGGCAGGAAGTGGTTTATCAGCTCCAATCAGTTGCTTCTTCACAATCACGGAACCATAGCGAAAAACGCTCAGGCTCAGACAATTGACAAAAGCATCATCAGCGAAGGGGGGTTGCTCTACAGAGCAGCATTTGAAGGTGCTTTAGTGGTCGATCCGGATTACGAAGGCTATGGATCGTCTTCCGGAAGAGTTCATCCGTATCTGATTCAGGACATTTGCGCCGAGCAATGCATCGATGCCGTCGAAGCTGCGATCGGCTGGAAGAAAGGATCGTTTGAAGGCATGTCGTTGCATGGTTTGAACGAAAATGATGAAAACTTCGGCATGTATTGCTTCGGGTATTCCCAAGGTGGCACGATGTCTCTTACGGTGCATAATTACATCGAGAACAAAGGCTTGGCAGAGAAATTGCATTTTAAAGGATCGCTGTGCGGCGACGGATCTTATGATTTGTGCGAAACATACAAGTTTTTCCTTGATGAGGAGAATGGAGGAATCTACTACCCTTGTTCGATTCCGATTATCCTGCGTTCGTATTTGCATCAATACGGGGATTCGTATCTTAAAGGCTACACCATTTCCGATTTTCTCACTCCGAAAGTATGCGAAGCGATTAGAGACAACACGAATAACGAGTGGGAGATCATAGACAACAAATTGAATTCCACCTCGGATATAGACAACAAGATCGCCAAGGCATTGGGAATTGCGGACGGCTGGGATAGGATTCCGGTGTCATTAATGTTCACCGAGGAGGCAAGAGATTTGGATTCCGATATCTCCAAAGCCATGATGAAGGCCTTCGAGGAGAACAGCTATGCGAATCCGAACAAGTGGAAAAACGGAAAAGGACCTGAGATTCCTGTTCTGGCGATTCATACCAAGGCCGATGAGATTTGTCCTTATGTGAATATGAAGAATCTTAAGAAATTGGAAAACGTGACTGAATACGAATACAATGAGTTGGATTTGGACGTGATTTTGGGTCAGCTCGGCTCCGGTTTGGAGAAAATGGGGTGGGATGCCGATAAGATCAGCGAAGTGAAGAATATGCTTTTAGGCGATGATGTCGTTGTCCGCAACGGGGCGCATTATTCGTGCGCCATAGTCTTCTACGCAGTCAACATATTGATTTTGCAAACTTACAAAACCGGCACTTGATGCGTTTTGCTTTTTTAAAGGGCGCTCTCTGGGCAGCAGGCTTATAGAAGCGCCTATAAGTTTTCACCCAACATCTTTTCGGCTGAAAAACAGCCGGTAACAAACAATATATGCAGTAGCTTTTCATTCTTTTCAGGGCTCGTATTTCCTTTTGACAATAGTTATTGATTGTATTAATATATGAACGAATATTCATATGACTGTATATTCATATGATAAGGAGCTCATATGCATGATCATTATGCGGAAGTGTCGGAAGCAATCAAAAGCCGGATATCCGATTTGATGATAGGCAAAATGTCGGATCTGTATAAGATTTTCGGCGATTGCACGAGATTGAGAATACTATCATTGCTTTCTTTCGGAAAACTTTGCGTAAGGGCGATTTGCGAAGTTTTGGAAATGAATCAAAGCGCGGTTTCGCATCAGCTTAAGATACTTAAGGATAGCAGGCTAGTAGGGAACGAGAAAATCGGCAGGGAAGTTTTCTATTATTTGCTTGATGACCATGTTTGCAAGATCATAAGCTTGGGGAGGGAACATGTTTCGGAAGAATAAGGCGATTCTGATCGAAGGCATCCTTCTTCTGCTCGTCATGACGGCCAAGATGGTCGTCGGGCGATGCGAGGGCGTGTCGGAAGCAATAGGCATCGCCTTCGAAGCGATGCTTGTTCTGCTGTATTGCATATCCGCATTTCCTGTCGCCAAGGGAATGATCGATGAAATTCGGGAGGACGGAAATGTTTTTTCCGAGGAATTCCTTATGGTTGCGGCATCGTTCGCTGCGGTTTGCCTCAGGGATTATGCCGAAGCCATCGGCGTCATAGTGCTTTTCAGATTAGGCGAGGCCATTGCCGATGATTCCGCTGACAGAAGCAGGGACGAGATCAAATGGCTTTTGGACTTGCATGTGAGGAAATGCAAGGTCGTTTCCGATGGAAAAATCACAGAAGTAGGTGTCGGGGAAGTTACACCCGGTCGTGTCGTTTGCTTTTCTCCGGGCGATGTTGTTCCCTTCGATTGCAGAATAGCATCAGGCCGTTCGTTTTTCGATACTTCAAGCATCACCGGAGAGAGCGAGCCCGTGTCTTTTGGCGAGGGCGATGAGATTTCCAGCGGTTTTTCGGTTTGCGATGGTGCGGTCAGGGCTGTAGTTTTGCGCGAATGCAAGGATAGTACGGTTGCGAATATTCTCAGGATGATAGACGACATCAGCACTGACAAATCGAAATCGGAAGGTTTCATCTCCAACTTTTCGAAAATCTATACCCCTTTGGTTTTGATTTTGTCATTGATCGTGGCGATTGCTCCGCCCTTGATTACGGGTTCTTATGATTTTGCGCAATGGATATACAAGGCCGCCGGCATTCTTGTCGCCTCCTGCCCATGCAGTCTGGTGGTATCGGTTCCTCTCGCTTTCTTCATAGGTGCGGCAGCCCTTGCCGGAAGCAAGGTGTTTGTCAGAAAATCCTGCGTATTCGATGCCGCATTGAAATCGAAAACGGCATGCTTCGATAAAACCGGTACTTTGACGACAGGAAAATTCGTCATCGGCGGATTTGATTGCAATATTGACGAGAAGTTTTTCAAAGAGGCGATGTCTTCAGCGGAAAGCTTCAGCAAGCATCCTGTGGCTAAGGCGATTTTCGGCGCATGGAAAGAGTTTGCCAAACCATCTCTCGTCCTAGGATATAGAGAGGTTTCGGGCGAAGGGGTGGCATTTGAATATGAGAGTAGGAAGCTTTTCATAGCGACCGAGAAGGATTTTGCAAGCGAAAAAAGATACGCGGCATTGGAAGACGGGTCTGCCGCCATTTCGGACGCTAACGCCATTCAGGCTGTCACCATAGTCAATCTCATCGAAGCAGACAAGGTTCTGGGGAGGGTTTTCCTGACCGACGAAATCAGAGATGATGCCGCAGAAGTAATAAGCGCCTTGAAGAAAGACGGGGTGAGCTGCATGATGCTTACGGGAGATAAGGCTCGCATCGCCGGTCGGATAGCATCGGAGCTTGGAATCGAAGAATTCGAATCCGAAATGCTGCCGCAGGAAAAGCTCTCGCATGTGAAGGAGTTGCAGAATCAGGGCGAAAACGTCATGTTCGTCGGAGACGGGATAAACGACATAGCGGCCATGAAAGCATCCGGCATAGGCATCGCTATGGGCGGAATCTCATCTGAAAGCACAAGAAATGCCGCTGATGTGATTCTGGAAGGCGGATCGCTTTCGGGCATCATCGAAATGCGATGCGTTTCGAGGAAGATCAGAAAAATAGTATCAGAGAACATAATTTCGTCCATATTCGTGAAATCAATCATAATCGCCTTGTCGATGATGGGCATTGTGCGCGTTTGGATGAATGTTTTCGCTGATGGGGGCATGCTCGTTATGACGGTTCTTAATTCGCTCAGGCTTATGGGCAGTGCCAAATCCTCGAATGATAGATTTTCAGAAGCTACCGATAGTTAGAAGCGCCCTTTAATAATTCATCGATATTTACTATAATGTTACGGAATATGTCGGGCAAATTGGAAATAATGACATTTGTGCAAGGGGCGCTTGAAAACAACTGCTATGTCATAAGCGATGGCGCGAATGCATTTGCGATAGATCCCAGTTATGACGGTGAAATTTTGAAAAAGGCAATCGCTGGAGCCGGATTCGAGCTGAAAGGGGTTATGCTGACGCATTTTCACCTTGACCATATCGATGGAATCCTTGCTTTCGAAGGCGTTAGGATTTACATGAGCGGCAAGGATTACGACATACTTGTTTCCGATGGCGTGATCGAATACATGTCGGAAAATTTTTTCGGCAGGGATTATATGTCTCAATCGCAGATTGCTAAAATTCGAGACTTTTTCTTGAAAAGTGAAATCATCAGGGTTTATGATGGTTTCGTGATGCCGGATTTTGCCAGGAAGATCGTCGTTTGGGAGACGCCGGGCCATTCTCCGGGTTCCGTGTCGTATTGCTGCGAAGACGACAATACGGTCTTTACCGGAGACACGCTGTTTTTTCATAGTTATGGCAGAATCGACCTTCCTTTTTCAAACGGCAGGCAGATGATGAAATCGCTCGACAGGCTGTCATGCCTTCCCGTCGGCATGAAGGTTTATCCCGGTCATGGGGCGGAGAGCACGATAGAAGAGGAAAGGGAATACGGTTTTTTGAAGAGGATGAAATATGAAGATTGAAACGAAAAGGCAGATTCTGATCGGATTGTATGTGGCTTTCATGCTCATAGTCAATACCGTCGGAACGAAAATCATGTCCATAGCCGGAATCCGCGCGAGCGTGGGGATTCTGTATATGCCGCTTCTGTTCATCATTTCAGACACGATTAGTGAGGTTTTCGGCAAGGAAGAGGCCAATAGGACGGCGAACATATCAACATTTCTGCTTTCGATTCTTGTCTTGAGCTTTTATATCGCGATTGCGTTGCCGCCGCATCCCGATTGGGGTTTTCAAAGCGAATTCAAGGTGATTTATTCGCAATCTCTCAGAATGTCCGCCGCAAGCGTTGCGGCGTTCTTTCTGTCCCAAAGACTCGATATAGACATTTTCTCCAAAATGCGGAAAAGGACTTCGCAAAAGCATTTGTATGCGAGAAGCATCATCTCCACTGCCTTATCGCAGGCTGTAGATACGTTCATTTTCATGTTTCTTGCGTTTTATAGGATGAATGAAACTTATACGTTAGTATTCGTTTTGAAGATAGCATTGCCGTATTATCTGCTCAAGCTCGTTCTTTCCGCTGCTTCCGCTCCGCTTTGCTATCTCGGGGTTTCGTGGTGCCGCAAAGGATGCCGGTCCGATGCCGATAACTTGGCGGCGAATCATCTTGGTGATGGCGATAGCGCATCGGATGAGGCATCCGGCCTTGCTGCCGAGCGTGAAAAGAGCGATTTGCATTCCGAACCGTCCGAATCCGAAGCGAGTGATTGCGAAGACGGATCCGCTGATGATGCCGCAGGAGCGTCTTTCCATGCCGATGATGATTCCAACGGCGCCGAGAACAGCGACGAGGACCGCAATGAAGCCGATAAGGAATATAACGATGGAAACGCCAAGGAAGACGATGAAGACGACGATGAAGACGACGATGAATGGGCGCGCAAGTGGAGGCTTGAGCATTCGATAGCTTCCCGAGATGAAAACGATCGATTATCCGACGAATCGGACGATGAAGTCGATGGCGACAGCGATGCTGATAACGAATGGGCGCGCAAGTGGATGGAAAAGCAAAGCCATGACGCTTATGCTTTCGATGAAGGCAGCATTGGGTCGGACAATTCTGAAATATGCGAAGAACCGCCTGCAAGCGATGCTGGCGTCATAGTCGAAGAGTCCGCGGCTGAGCCGCCTGAACCGGAAGAGGATCCGCAGGAGAGGGAGAGGAAGGAGAAGCTCAAGCAGCTCCTTTTGAGAAATATCCCCGGAATCGCCAGAACGGATGATCGTCCGGAAGTGACGATGGATTCCGATGAGGACTTGGAAGTCTATGAAGATGAGGAAAGCGACATGCCGGAGTCTTCTTCTAATGGTGAGATCAGCGAAGAGCGCGATGAATTCGCAAATCCCAATGTTTGCGTGCAGCGCGATGTCATGGTCGGCTTCGATGTAGCGCATATCATGGCGGAGGCGGCGAGCCGTCAGGAGTGGTCGGAAGAAAGCAAGGCCGGCAGACATGAAGACTACCGCGATGACGACATCGAGCATTGGTGGGAGGATTTTTCAATCGATCCGGACAGTTTCTTGAGCATCGACAAGGTGAACTTGAGCTATCGTGAGGAAAACGCGAAGAAGAAAGCATACGCCGCTTTGGGAAGAAGTATTGCGAGCAAAGGGAAGGAGTATTCTTCCAAGAGAGCGGAGAAGCGATATGTTCGCGGCAAGTCGTCCGAAGAGGCCAATTCGTGCAGCGTTGCGTTTTTCGCGTTCGAGGATATCGAAAGCATCGGGGCTGACGAGCCTTCGCTGGTCGTGGAAGCGCAAAGGACATTGGATCGGGAGGATCAGGGGCAATGGTGGGATGAGTTCGAGTATGATCCGGACAATGTTCTTGACTGGAACGAGGTGAATTTGAGCTATCGCCAGCTTGGCAGGACGAAGCAGAAAGCCCATTTCGAAGGCTTGGCTTCCGAACGAAACGGTGTCGAGCAGACGGCGCCCGATTGGGCGTTGGGCGAATGGTATGTGGATGAAGGCGAGTTCGGAGTTCAGCGCGTGGTCACTTTCAGGAGGAATTGCTATATCAATCAGAACGATGAGGATATAGGCCTGATAGAATACAATTCCATAAGCGAGAACGCAGCGTTGGAATACTATATAGTGAAAAGGAGCGATACGGATTTTTCCGTTGAACAGCATGACGGCGATTTCGATCTGATAGCATATCATTTGAAGAAATGCGATGACGGTTTCAAGATAGCGATATCGGTTCTCGGAAGCGAAGCTCAGGAATCCGATTTCAGAATGGCTACCAGAAAGGATGATGGTGTGAGCGGATAAGGCAGGGTTGAAAATCCTGATGCGATTTGAGAGCTTTCCGACTGCTCGCATCCGGCTTCTCGTTGCTAAAAAAGTCTCTTTTTTATAAACTCAATAAGTTGCGTGGCGTTTTCGTAGCGAATGATGCGTTCTCGAAATTGCTGCGGACGATATTGGGAAAGGAGGAAGTTGCATAATGCAATTTTCAAAGATATTTGATCGTTTCAAGAAAGGAACGGGAAAAGACGCTGACGGGCGATCGAATGAAAATCCAGCCGTTGCCGCTGTCGAATCTTCCGGCAATGTTCCTGTCGCAGATGCGGCCGAGAGCAAAGACATCTTTGACAAATGCCGGAAATTCACGATGGCCGATGAGATCAAAGCCGAGGGCTTGTATCCGTATTTCCACATGCTGAACTCCAGGCAGAGCGCAAGGGTTATGATGGAAGGAAAGCCGCGAATAATGCTTGGAAGCAATAACTATCTGGGCCTTACGGACAACATGAGCGTCATACAGGCAGGCAAGGATGCCATAGACAAATACGGAACGGGATGCAGCGGATCCAGGTATCTTAACGGGAATTTGGACATTCATGTCGAAATGGAGAGGAAGATAGCCGATTTCATGGGCAGGGAGGATGCCATAATATTCTCTACCGGATACGGCTCAAATCTTTCCGTCCTTTCTTGTATCGGCGGCAGGGACGACTACTATATAATAGACAGGGAAAGTCATGCTTCGATTTACGACGGATGCAGGCTGGCATATTCGAAAATGCTCAGATACAAGCATAGCGATATGGCTGATTTGGAGAGGATATTGCAAGGTCTTCCGGAAAAAAGCGGCAAGCTGATAGTCACGGACGGCTTGTTCTCGATGGGCGGCGATTATGCGAATTTGCCGGAGATAGTTCGCTTGGCGAAGAAATACGGAGCAAGGACCATGGTCGATGATGCTCATGCTTTCGGCGTTGCCGGAGAAGGCGGAAAGGGAACCGCTTGGCATTTCGGACTTGAGAATGAAATAGACATCATAACCGCCACCTTCTCGAAATCGCTGGCTTCTTTGGGCGGATTCGTGGTGGCTGACAGGAAGGTCATAGATTTCATAAGGCACACGTCGAAGCCGTTTATCTTTACGGCAAGCCCTACGCCTTCCGCGACTTATGCGGCGATCACCGCGCTTGAATATATAAAAGCGCATCCGGAGCTTCCCAAAAGGCTTAATGATTTGGGCTTGTATTTCAGAAACAAGCTCGTCTCGCTCGGCCTTGCTCCGAAACCCGGTTCGTCCCCGATAGTGCCTTTGCCTTCCAAGGACACCAAAACGACTTTGCTGGTCAGCAAGATGCTTTACGATGAGGGAGTGTATGTGAATTGCGTGTTCCCTCCGGCGGTTGCCGAAAACGACTGTCTTATAAGAACCTCCGTTACGGCTAAGCACGACGAAGGCATACTCGATGAAGCTGCTCAGATAATCGCGAAGACGTTTGGGAAACTGGGGCTGGATAGGATATAGCCGGCGCACGAGGGAATCAATGGGTTTTTCAAGATTATATTCTTAGCATCGGTTGCTTTTTCGAATCGCGTCGGATCGGTTTTGAAAAATCCCTATTATATATTAGCATTGGTATTAGGAGTTTAGCATGAACTATTTGATCAATTTCATGGCAGGAAATGTCAACAGTCAGGCACAGGCGGGCGGGAGCACCGGAGGCGGTCTCTTCGGCGGCGGCGGAACGATGCTGCTGATTTTCGCCCTTTTCTTCGTCGTACTTTATTTTTTCTCAATACGGCCGCAGAAGAAAAGGGAGAAGAAGCAAAAGGAGAAGCTTGCATCGATTAAGAAAGGCGATAGGATTCAGACCATCGGTGGCTGGAGGGGCACTATAGCAGCCGTGAAGGAAACCACTTTCATCGTTCGTCTTGAAGACGGAGCGAAAATCGAAGTGATCAAGAATGCCGTAGCCGATGTAATCGCCGCAGGGGAATCCCATGGGCCCGGCAAAGGCGGAAGCAAGGATGATCGGAAAGCGGACGAGACGGCTGAAGAAACAGCTGAAACGTCGGAAATCGCAACGAACGGCGCCGATAAGACGGATGATGCCGAGGGCGTTTCGGGCGCTAAAGGCGAAGCAGCTTCCTCTTTGACGGCTGAAGCTGATAAGGCGCAGGGAATCGCATCCGATTCGAATTCGGTTTCGCTCGATAAGAACGATCGATAGCAGGTGGGGCGGTATGAATAGAGTCGAACGCAGCGCGATCATATTGATCGTCATAGCATTGGCATGCTATTTGCTTTATCCCACATTGAAATGGAATGTCTTGCTGGACGATAAGGAAAAGTCGGTTGCTGTTGAAAGCAACGGGTATATAAGGGATTATTGCCATGCCGAAGTCCGAATGATGAGGCAGGATATCGAAGCGGAAGCCGATGACTTGACGGACCTCTCCGGAAAATACGTCCAAGTGGTGAAAGCGGCTTCCAAATCGAAGGTTTCGCCTGAAAGCGGGAAATGGACGAAGAGCGATTTGCTATCCGCCATGGATTCGGGCGCTGGCACGGAAATCGAAAGGCAGATGCGCGAGCATTTTCTGGCTTTGAAAAGGACATCGGGGAAATCCTTGAAGTTCGGATTGGATCTTCGGGGCGGACTTTCGGTTCTTTTGGAAGCGGATGGTCAGGCCACGGAGTCGAGAACGGGCAGCAGGCTTTCGGCAGACGAGATCAGCACCGGACTTGACGATGATGTCGAATTGTTGCGCAGAAGGGTTGATGAGTTCGGAATAAGCGAGGTGGATATCCATAGGCAAGGGATCGACCAGATAGTGATAGAGATGCCGGGCACTTCGGATCCGGAAAGGGTCAATTCGCTTTTGAAGAACAGCGGTTCCTTGAAGTTCTCCATCGTCGATGCGGACAAATCGTCTCAACTTGCAAGCGATGTCGCTTCCAATAGCGACAAATACATAGACATCAACGGCAATTTCATTTCGCAGAGCTTCCAAGAAGGGTTTACCGCATACGGGTATTACGAGCAGGATGATCTCGGCTCCGATGTCCTTGCGGGCCAATACGTGCTTGATGACAATCAGAGCATGGATGCCATATATATGAGAACCGTTGAGGTTTCGCGTGATCAGATAACCGGAAGGCCTGCTGTGAACTTCACGATGTCTAGCGAGGGGGGCGAGCTTTTCTACGACATTACAAGCAAGAACGTCGGCAGGCTGCTTGTCGTGGTGTTCGACGGAAGAATAAAGAATGTCGCTACGATAAGAAGCGCGCTCAGCACTAACGTCCAGGTCACCGGATTCAATGCCAAGGAAGCCGAGGAATTGTCCGTCACGTTGAAGAGTTCGGCGCTTCCTGTGGATTTGAAGGTCGTTTCCTCGCAAAGCGTGGGAGCGAGTCTCGGAGAGGACTCCATACGTCAGATATTCAAATCGATAGTTATCGGAATGGCGATTCTTGCGATTTTCCTTTTGGCATATTACCATTTGGCGGGCTTGCTGAGCGTGGTTTTGCTCGGTCTGAATCTCGTTCTTGTTGTTTCGGTTCTGTCTTCGTTCGGGTTCACCTTATCGCTTACGAGCATCGCCGGCGTGATACTTACTATCGGAATGGCCGCGGACTCATCGATAATCATATTTGAGAGGATCAAGGAGGAGTTGAGGAAGGGTGTCGTGCCGTTCAATGCCGTGAGAGTTGCGTATGGCAAGGCGATGTGGACTATTTTGGATGCCAACATAACCACCATGATAGCCGCCTTGGTTTTGTCCATGCTCGGGGCGACTTCGGTGAAAGGCTTTGCCGTTACTTTGGCAATAGGAATAGTCTGCACCCTTATTACGATGCTTTTCACATCGCATCTCGTTTTCGATTTGTTCGTCAGGTCTGATGCCAAGAGGATTTCAGTAGGGTTCAATGCAAAAAAGGAGGACATGTAAATGAAAAGCATTAAAGTAGTCGCCTTGCGCAAGTTCGTTCTCTGCATTTCTTCGGTTTTGCTGCTTTTGGGAATTTCTTTCTTCGTCTTTCGCGGCTTCAATTTGGGAATAGACTTCGAGAGCGGAGTTTCGGACACCATACGAATAGGCAGGAGCGGAGTTCGCATCGAGGAGATCAGAAGCGCCCTTTCCGACATCAGCGCACGTGTTCAGCGACAGGGTCAGGAATCGGATTCGACATTCATAATCAGGACGTTCGCAGCCGATGACGATGAGAAGACGAGCAGAGAGGGTCAGATTGTCTCCGCATTGGGAAATGTTTTCGGGGAAAGCAACGTGCAGGTGATTTCATCATCGTTCATTGGGGCGAAATTCTCGTCCTCGCTCATAACCACAAGCCTTGTTGCGATTGCCGTAGCCCTCATCGGAATACTCGTCTATATTTGGCTCAGGTTCCAGTTTTCGTTTTCGATCGCATCGATTCTGACATTGATACATGATGTCATGATCCTTTTGAGTTTCATAGTCGTCTTCAGGATCGAGATCTCATCCATCACGATTGCCGCGATATTGACCATAATAGGATATTCCATAAATAACACCATAGTGATTTTTGACAGGATTAAGGAGAATATAAAAGCAGGCGGATCGAAGGATTTGGATGCGATTGTCGATTTGTCGATCAACCAAAGCATAACGAGGACGCTGTTCTCGTCGCTGACTACTTTGGCGGTTGTTATACCGATGGGCATCATAGTTTTGAACAACGACATAAGGATGTTCTCGCTTGTTCTTTCTGTTGGAATCTGCATAGGAATCTATTCATCGACATTCGTTTGCGCCAATATTCTCAGAGCACTATCGCTTTCAAAAAAGAGGCTGCTCGATCCGATGACTATCGCCGAGGTCAAATGATCCGATGATAATAGCCATAGATGGAACTTCGGCAAGCGGTAAAAGCACTGTCGCCTCCATGCTTGCCGAAGATTTGAATCTCGTAAACCTGAATAGCGGCAACCTGTACAGGACGCTGTCTTTCGCAGTTCTGAATGCAGGCGTCGATTGTTTGTCGGAGGAATCGACCGTCGAATTCGTCGAAAAGCAGGATTTGCGCATGGATTCTGCGGATACGATCATTCTCAATGGCGCTGAAATCGATTTGGCTTCATTGAGAAATCCGCAGATCGATTCCGTTTCGTCTAAAATCTCCTTTTACGTGCCGGTGAGGCTTAAGGTGAACGGTATTTTGAGGATGTTCGCCGAGAAATACGATGTGGTATGCGAAGGGCGTGACATAACTTCGGTTGTCTTTCCGGAAACTCCTCATAAGTTCTTCATCGACGCGGATGTTGCGGAAAGGGCTAGGAGAAGGACTGCGAATTACAACGGGGATTATGACAAGGTTCT
>DMKZ01000182.1 GCA_003454065.1 Spirochaetaceae bacterium | reverse complement strand
CCCGTAAGATTCATAGCAAGCTTGGTACGGCCATGAAGCCCTCCGCGCAGGGAAATATATTCACTGCTTTTAGTATACAAAGAAGCAAGCAACAGCGCCCCTTCGTTCGCTTCCGTCCCAGTCGAGCAAAAAAAGGATTTTTGCAGGTTCCCGGGCGCAACGGCGGCAAGACGTTCCGCAAGGCGAACGAAAGGTTCCGTCAGATAGATGTTGCAAACATGCTGCAACGTCTTGATTTGCTCACATAGCTTATCCGTGATTTCCGGATTGCAATGCCCGCAATTTATAACGGAAACGCCGGCAAAACAATCCAAATATTTTTTCCCGGTATGATCAAACAGGTACTGCATGGAACCGCGCACAATTTCAGGCGGATGCGCATAAAAATGGGAAAGACACGGCATAATGTATTGCTGTTTTTTTTCAATAATTTTCTGTGGTCCCAAATATTTTTTCATACATACCTCCCGATTCGCATTCAAAAGCGGAATGCGCCGATGCCCAAAGGCCTCGGTCCTTCGTCCGCAATCTTGTTCAGCGGCGGCAAAGGAGCGTCATCTTTCGCAACAGCATCCAGCGCCGACCGATAGAAAGCGGTAAGCCGCCCCACCCATTCGCTTTGGTAGTCCTGTGCCTCAATACGATAGGAATAAAATCCGTTCAATGCTTTCAGATACGGATAAAGGCAAAGATCCTTCGCGAAAAGGATGTGATTCCGTCCGTATTGGTCGATACGGATAGAATGCCTTTCGCCGGCGTCATCCACAAGAGCGTATCGTTTATCGGAAAAATTTGTATCCGTAAAATTGTCAGGAGCAAGGCAGAGACCCGGTATATTATGATCGCAAAGCATGGCTGCATACGAACCGTGTATAACGGCTTCTAATAAAATCGGCGATTGCCGCAGCAACGCGAGAAGATTTTCCAACGGAAGCTCAAGGGATGCCGTCGCCATCCGCACGCCCAAATTTTTCAAGAAATCCAAAGCGCTGTGATTACAGATATTCATGGAAAATCCAGCTTGAATTGGCAGCGCGCTGACATTTCGAGCTATCTCCAAAGCGCCTATATTGCCAACCACGATTCCATCCGGCTGGATAGTCTCCAAGGAACGAAGCAGCTGTTCCAACTCCCCGCATTCTCTTTTCATCGTCGTCCGGGGCGTTTCAACGACAGCTTGCGCATTATGCAGATGTGCAAAATCAACGCACTTTTGGATATCTGTAAGCGACCAGGGACGACGAGGCCTATAGACTTCGCCGCCGATATAAACTACGTCCGCGCCATGATTAATGGCTGCGCAGGCGCTGTCCAGATCTGCGACACGAACGGCCAAGCGGGGAGATTCCTCTGTCCTGCGGTTCATAATTTCAATTTCATCGACCGCAACAGCCGAAACTTCTGCTTCTCGAATTGCATGGCTAAAAAAACGGGGCTCGCGCGAACCATCCCAGCCTATATCTTTATCCGTTACCTTCCCTAACGAAGAACAAGTGCTGAAATCACGCACACGCCCGGCATACATTTCAGCCCAATCCTTATCGTTGATCGAGTATCCGGTAGGATCGTCAAGATAAGCGTCTATCGCTTTCCGATACAGCCGAACGATACGGAATACAAAGTCTGCAGGGCGCATTCGTCCTTCGATTTTGAAAGAGAATATGCCGGCTTGGATGAGCTCTGGGAGATTTCGATACATGCACATATCTTTCAGGGCGAGTTTATAACGGCCCTGATCTTCTGCATCCAATATCTCGTTTGTGTCCTCATCCATCAAACGATATGGCCAGCGGCAGGGCTTCAGGCATAACCCGCGGTTGCTGCTCTTTCCGAAAAGTACCCCCGAATGAATACACTGACCGCTTTCCGAAATGCACATATCGCCGTGCACAAAATATTCGATTTCCAATCCTGTACATTCACGTAACAAGGAAAGCTCCTCAAGAGAAAGTTCACGGCTCGCGACAATCCGCGTGACCCCGTAGGATTTCAGTAATCTCATGGCGAATTCATTATGTATATTCATCATCACAGAAGCATGAATCGGAATATCAAGAGCCAGTTCCCGAACCATTTGGATAATCGAAAAGTCTTGGACCAAAATCGCGTCCGGGCCGATGCCTTGGAGATAACGGAGAAATTTTCTTAAATCTTCAAGTTCATTTTCATAAATCAGATTATTGATTGTTACATAGAGCTTCACGTTATGTTGATGCGCGAATTCTACCGCCCGTGCAAGCTGTTTGTCGTCAAAATTCATATCCTGGCGATGAAGACGCATGTTAAAGTGCTTGCCGCCCAGGTAAACGGCGTCTGCCCCGGCTTCAACGGCCGCCTCCAGCGACGCCCAGTTTCCAGCCGGAGCAAGCAATTCAACCGATGAACGGTTCAATATCATAGCATACAGTCCCCTTTTTGATAGTTTCTACAATTATAGCAATTATAGGCAAAAGAGTAAACGAAGCCATAAAAAATCCCCCGGCAGAGCCGAGGGATAGATACACATTGATTAGCGCTTCGAGAACT
>DMKZ01000060.1 GCA_003454065.1 Spirochaetaceae bacterium | reverse complement strand
ATAGGCCTCAGGCTGATAATAATCATAAGTGGAAACGAAATACTCCACCGCATTTTCCGGAAAAAAGGACTTGAATTCGCGATACAGCTGCGCAGCGAGCGTCTTGTTATGCGACAGCACGAGGACCGGCCGCTCCAATCTGGCAATGAGATTGGCCATTATGAAAGTCTTGCCGCAGCCCGTTACGCCTTTGAGCACCTGCGTGGAATTGCCTGAGTCGAACCCTTCGGCAAGCCTATCGACGGTTTCCTTTTGCGACGGCGACATAGAATACGGCGCATGGAGCTTGTAGAGCATTATTCTCCTTTCGAACCCTTAGGGCCTTTCGTCGCTTTTCCCTTAGAAGCACCTTTCGCGACCGAAGTCTTTTTGGAAGCTTTACTCTCGCTCTCAGCCATCCTGCTCATCCTGCATCTATTGGCGACAATATCGGACATATCCTTGAACAAAGAGGAAAAATCGCTCAAAGAGGATTTGCCGCCGACAATCGCATAGGATTTGCCGCCATCAGCCAGCGCATGATTCCTGAACAGATCGTCCAGCGCTTCCTTGCATTCGACTGCGGTGACTCTCTCCGCCTTATTAACCCTATCTTTGCGCAACTCATCCGTTATGCCCCTTGCGAACCTGACGAAATAAGCGTACGACTTCCTTTCGTTCGACTGAGGATGCGAAAGCGGAACAAGGAACGAACGCTTTGCCGAATCCAACGAGGAAGAGCTGAATTTGGATTTCAGGACTTCGAAAAAGCTTTTGAACGATTTTATTCCATTCGGATCCCTTATAGACGACATGGTAAAGGTTCCCATATAATAATCGTAATTGATGTAAGCGCCGTAAGCGCCGCCGTTGACGCGCACTTCCCTATATAGCTCGACATCCTGCAAACGAGTCGAAACCACATCCAGAGCCGCAGAGTGCTTGGGGCATCCTATCGTTACGCTCGGATAGGAGACGTCCGATGGTATCTGATAGAATGTGAAATCGCCGCCGCCATACCTTCCGAATCGCATGTTACGGTTTATCTCAGCCAGATCCATCATTCTCCTTGCGCCTATGATCCTGCCTGTGCCATTCGACGAGTCCGAGCCGTCAACGCGACCATCGTCCAATCTCCGGATCAGCTTTGAAATAGCCGCACCATGCAGGCAATCGGACAACAGCGTCAGAATCATATTCCCCCGCACGAATATTTTGCCATAAGCCGAGCGAATCGTCTGAAGCACATCCTCCACTTCCGCCTTATCCTTGACATCTATGCTGTCGATATAGCCCTTGAACAGAACTCCTCCGGTGACATTGCGAAACAGCTCCGGCGAAGAAAAATCGCTAAGCGACATCATGCGCGAAAAATCATGGGCGAAATAGGACATGTCCGAATACTCGGCCTGCAACCCGTTGATGGTTTCGATCACATCGCGCTCCGTGAAAACAGAATCCCGAAGCAATGCGGCAAGCAATTCCATGCCTTCGTCCATGTCCTCGTTCAAAATCTTAAATCGGATGACAAGGCACGGCGTCTCCCTTTCCGGAAAGGAAACGGACGTATAAGCTGAAACAAAGGCCGAAAAGGAAGGGAACAAATTGAAGAATCGCTCGCTGAAGTCCTTTATTCCTGCTACATGCGCTCTTCTCATCGCATCTATCAGCACTTGCAGATGCCATGCTTCGTATTCGCTGATACCGTCGAGTCTGAATGCAATGGTGAAATAGGACAGCAGCAAATCGCTTTCCGCAACATGCATGATGACTCCATGCTTGTTTCCGTAATAATCGTCCAGCGTCCTGCCGTTCTCCAAGGCAGCGTCTGAAACATCGCAGGACGAATCCAAAGCAAGCGATGCGAATTTCGGAAATTTCATCATGCCCACTATGTTGTCAAGCGTCTCAAACGAAAACAGGCTTTCCGCCTTCTTCTCATCATCCGCCATGGACTTGGTGCTGTTGTAGAACATTTCGGAGTCATCGGAAAGCGCCTTCTTGTCGGAATGCTCGTTGAAAAACGAAACCAGCTCCGATCTTAGCTTAGATAGCTTCCTGTCAAACTTGTCGGAAGGCGTCAGAAGAACCTTATGATATATTGAAGACGGCGATAGGAACACCCTATCGAACATCCTTTTGAAAAGCAAATCGTCGCTTTTCAATCGCCTTTCTATTTCGCATAAGCAGGCGAACGGTTCGCAGAGCGAAAAGTCCGTAAATGGACTCATCATTATCATCTCCGCAATCGCTCTACCCCTCATCGGCCTCTTGTCGGATGCTTCGACCTTCATCGTCTTCAATGCGTTGTCAATATGCTTGCGCATCTTCTTATCGAATCTGAAGCTAGCGATCGCCTTGCGAATCCTGTCTTCGCATTCCGCAACGATTTTTCCGGACGGACCCTCAATCAGAACATCGTCGAACGATATGACGAAGAACAGCTTTCCGTCGAAAACATCGATTCCGGTATCATCGCCTATGTCCTTGGCGATTTCGAGTTTGACCAGACTCTTGTAAAACGGCGATTGGAGCGAACCCAATAGCGCTTGAACGAGAACCGAAAGCATCCGATATCCGATCGGATCCGACATATAGATTCCAGT
>DMKZ01000051.1 GCA_003454065.1 Spirochaetaceae bacterium | reverse complement strand
CATTTCCTGGAAAAAACGCATTCTGGATGCTCCTCCCGTCAGTACGATTTTGTCAATCGGATCGTCTTTAAGCCTTTCGGACACTTCGTTCAGTACGGAGTCGAGAGCGTATCTTAGGGATTCGTCGTTGCACTCGCGAATAGGGGCATTCAGGGATGATTCCATTATGCTGTCGTTGACTGTGATGTTTATGAATTCCATTCCATGGCGTTGTATAGTCACGTCTTTTGAAAACTCGGCATCTTTTTCGTTTGCCCTGAAATACTTTTCCTTCAGATCCCTTGCCTTTATCAGAAGGAGGGAGAGCAGCGATTTGTCGGAATTCAGAATTGAAAGGATTTTATCCTTGTCCTTGCTGCTTGCATATCTTTTGACGGAATTCATTACGATCTGCTTGTCGATGAGACCGCCGCCGAGATTTTTGTGCCCGAGAGAGCGTATGTCATCCGTGATGCCGTCCGGAAGATACGAGAAGTCTATGGTAGAAGAACCGAAATCGCAAATGAGCACGGACATGTCGAATTTCTCATGGCCTGAATTGCCCAGAAGATATGTCGAGGCATAATGCACCAATGCAGCGCGAGATTCGGAAACGAGCAGGGGATTCTCTATGCGGCATGCGTTCAACATGCCCTCGTATCTTTTCTTCAGCGTTTCGTTCCATCCGGCAGGATGGCCTATGACGAATCTGAACTCGGCGGGATTCGATATTTTCTCGGACACTTTGTTTCTAAGAGCCTGCATCACCACCGAAACGAATCTTTGATAGCAATCATAGACATCGATGTCATTGTCGGCGAAATGCTGCTTGAAGCAGACGCGGAAATCGTCGCAGATGCTTTCGTTGGCTATTGCGTTGCTGCCTATTATGTGGGAGTGCGTTTCCTTGAGCGTTCCTACGGCTGTGGGGAAGGACTCCCGTCCGTCTATGATTACGATCGATGCGTTTCTCGAATCTTCGTTCAAAAGGGCGACCGAGCTTTCTCCATCTCCCAAATCAAAGCCAATGTAGTTCATCCTGTTCTCCGGTTTTCTTCATATAGATGCCGCGCTTTATCGTTCTTCCCGTAGATGAATCGACTATGGAAGGCCGAAGCACATAAGACTCTTCGCAATCAGCTTGCCTTACTTCGAATCGGTTTTTCGTTTCATCGTTGAATTCGCCGATTGCTTCGACATTCAAGCAGTCGTTCAGAACCAATCTCATTGTCGGGAGCACATCGCCGCGAACGTTTCTGATGCTGTTGCGGACAGCGGCTTCGCTCAAGTCGCAATATATTTCCAATATGGAATCCGAAAGGTTGCGGCCTGTTGCGGCGGATATGCTTGAGAGCCTTTCCGAAATCATGGCCCTTGCCGAATGATGCCTTTCAAGCAGCGATTCGAAATCCTTTCCGAACTTCCTTTCGCATTCGCTTGCGGGGAGAAAAGCGTCGAATCCGATTTTGATTTGCTTGTTTTTCTCTTTCGCGCTTTTTGCCAAGATGACAATATATGCGATTGAAGATATCAGAAAGCATACGAGCGATAGAATCAATGATGCGGTAAACAGCCTTTCGTCATAAGCGCCTTTCCAAATGAAGGCCAGAGCGATTGAAACGGCGGATGCGATTGACAGCAGCGGAGCGAAAATGCCGAGAAACTTCAGGGAGGTGAGGCTGATGCCCTTCTCAAGCGCGTCGGATTGCGTTTGGCGAATGCTGATTTCGTTAAAAAGGCCTATTAGGTCGATTTCGCTTTCATAAAGCGTGCGCAGCGATTCGCGTTCCTCCATGCTTGCGCTCATCGTTTCGAAATCCTTGCTCAGCGCCTTTGTGAAATCCTCTGCGAATTTCTTCAGGCTGTCGCAGTTGCAAGACGCGATCAGGCTTCTTCCCGCACCGGTTTTGCTTCGTGCGTTTTTTCTCTTTTCAGCGATTTTTGAGAACAGCAGCGTCGTTCCCGCTATTCCGATTGCACCGGCAATGCCTTTGATTAGTTTTGCGATTGGATTTGCCATGCGTAAGATTATAATCGGATAAGGTATTTTGTAAAACGCATGCAAAGAATTATATTCAATAAAGTGCGGCAGGTGTTTTATGAAGAAAGTCTTATTGATAATCGGCATTTTTGCTATTTTCCTCGCGTCTTCGGTCGCATCGGCAGAGTGGTGGCTCATGCAGCAACCTGTAGGGGACGAATTCGGCGACAGGATATCCGTGAATCATTATTATTTGCATGGCGAGGATAATGGCAGGTTCACGGACAAGTTCGTTTGGATATATACATCATGGAATATATGAACGGAAGCGTTTTCAGCATGGATGCGGATTGTATGAAACACGGGCATGATATGTCCGATGACGGCAAGTGCTGGAGATGCGGCCATTTTGTCCGCGTCTTCGAAACAGATGCTGATGCGACGTAATATTCCGTTTCGCATTATGATGAGTCGAGTGCGGTCGCGATGGTGTGCATGTTCTTGCTGCACTTGCTTTTTCTCAGTTCATGCGATGATAGTTCGATTCCAGTTTCTGCTGCGCGAATAGAGGCGATCAGAATCGTCAATACCTGCAAGAACGGTTCCGGCGCTTTCGGAGGCTGCGCGGAGATTAGGGAGATAACTCTTCCATTCGTCGGGAAAGGAAGCGGTTTCGACAGTGGAGACAAATATCATTTCGGCCGCATTTTCGGTACGAATCAGAAGTTTTCCGATAAGGCGGAGAAAACGGAGCAGACGAGCAGCAACTCCGTATCAGCAAACCCCAAATATTGGATTCCTGCGTCTGTGAAGCAAGTCAGGGTAATGGGCGGCGAAATCGGCTTTGGCGCCTTCAACGGCTGCGGATGCATAGAATCCGTAATGCTAGATGATGATGTCAGCTCCATCGGCCAATGGGCTTTTCACGGCTGCATCGGATTGAAAAGCATTGCATTGCCGTCGTCTATCGCTTCGTTGGCCGGATATCAATGCTTTGCCGATTGCATTTCGCTTGAGAGCATAATCATTCCGGAGAGTTGCGCGCAGATAGGATCAGGCGCATTCGCCGGTCTGTCTGCTCTTGCGTCGTCATGGGCGCTCGACATCTTTCTGAAATCGTCTTCGAACACTCTTCCGCCAGGCTTCGAAAGCGGCTGGAACAGGAGGGACAGCTCGTTTGAGCATCGATACTACGCCTATAGCGAAAGCGAGCCTGTTTCGACAGGCGGTCTTTGGCATTATGTCGATGGCAAACCTACGATTTGGTGAAGGACGCTTTTAAGGGCGCTTCTAAAAACCTCAGACCCCGGATCTGCCAAATGCCCTTCCGGCTGAAAAACTGCTGGAAAGCCTCGAAATACGGCAGCATTCCTGCGTTTTTCGGTTAGTTCTTCATCTCGAAAATCCGCAGGTATCTTCGGACAGCAGGTTTTTAGAAG
>DMKZ01000030.1 GCA_003454065.1 Spirochaetaceae bacterium | reverse complement strand
CAAGAGCGACTTGTTCAGCGGGAGCTATGCTTACGACAAGAACGGCGATATCTCGGATGATATCACGTTCACGAGGGTTTTCACTACTGACAGTTCGAACAAGGTCCTGTCTTTCGGCAATAACGTATATGGCTTCGCATTATACACGCCGGAGCCGTCGTTATCTTTGAGTGGCATTGCCGTAACGAAATCAGACGATTCGTCTTTTCAAAAGCATGCGGACGATTTGAAGGAGAAGTACGGGCTTGATGTCGTAGAGTGCGACTCCGATAGCAAAATGGTCAGATGCAACAGCAACGGCTATCTCGTTGATTGGTATATGAGCGATTGCGAAGGTTATAATGGCAAGGAGAGGATTTGGAAGACGCGCGGCATGGTCGATAAGAATTCGTATCCGATTACGCAGATAAGCCTTTGTTCGGAAGTCGGGTCGGAAGCAGAAGGCTGGGAACGCCTAAAGACCGCTGCAAAAGGCGATGTCGTCATTGGCGATGGTAATATCGCATTGTCTGTCCGCAAGGACAAGACGGGGAGGCTGTCATGGTAAGGAGGATTCTGCTATCATTATCTTTCGCAGTGCTGTTTTCCTGTTCCGTGAACTATGGAGGCGCAATTGGCGGCATTGGTGGTATGGCAAGTGCCGGTTCGAGGCGTTATGTTGATGTCGCGGGGCTCATAGACTCGATCAATCAAGGCATCGACGAAGGTAAATCGCCTATTGACTTCCCTGGGAACATAAAGCAATCCGTAATCGCATTGTCGTATTTGGATGAGAGAACCGATTATGATTGCAACAATCGGCTGTATGACGATGGCAGCGATTACGAACGGGACATTCAGATAAACGATTCGATGAACATCGCCACTACATTCATACTGAAGCAGCCGAGCAAATGGCCAGGGCATAGATTCATAGGCTGGAGTATCGATTTCGGTGCATTGGGAGTGAATGTAAAAGACATTCTTATCGATCATATCAGAAAATTCATGAGCGATTATGAGGCCGATGAGTCGGAGGTGAAGGAATACCTGAAGACAAGCGGGATAGAATTCGATTTCGAATGGTCGGATTTGGGCATGATGCTTTTGCAGCCCGGAGAGGATTTCATGAAATGCTATCGCGATATAATATGCGCTCTCACCGCTTATGATTGCAATGCCAAGTTCATCAACATTTTGGATAATAATTTCAGTTTTCCCGGTAACATCGAATTGAAATCGGTGTGGGAATATTCCGGCAAGAAGGTTAAAATCGAATACTATGACGGCATTCAGGGTGCAGGTCAGGGCTTATGGAGCGTGGATGGCGAATTGGGCGGAAATATGCCGGACAGGTGGATGTATTACGGAACGGGATCGTTCGGCAAAATATCCACGATTATCCCGTCGCGTGCGGGCTTCCTGTTCAAAGGTTGGGAGGACAGGAGGAACGAGAGCAGCATACGATTCTTCGGCATTGAGGATTTTTCGGCCGCTGAAAACGCTGGATATTTCAATGCCAATTACGGCGACGGCGATACGTGCAAGCTGTTCGCCAAATGGATGCCTATGACTTCCTATGTGCCTTATGACGTATCATTCGGCAGTGGAATCGCCATGCAATTCTCTTTCCTGCCGCAAGACAAGAAATATTTCGTCAAAGATGCTGATTCCCTCAAAATGAAGCCTATTCAGATAGAGATGTCGTACTCTATCGCGCTTCAGGATATCTCCGGCTCCCAACTGGTGTCTCTGATCGGGCTGTCGAAAAGCAAAGGCTGGGGTTTTGAAAGCATCGGACTCAAGACCGGCAAAGTCTCAGTGGGTCTGACTGATGCTTATTTCTTCGACAGAGGCGCTGTGAAGGATGCGAAAACCGACATATTGGTCAATGGCGTCAAGTTAGGCCTTGACGGCAAATCGCTCGCGAATATCGTGGAGAATGCGAACGGTTCCGATTATCCAGCCGTCTATTTGACATTGCCTCAGGCAATGGTGATTTGCAACATGTTCACAGCGGCATATAATTCAGGGAAAACCGAAGAAAGCGAGAAATTGACATTCGCCTATGCGACTTATCTGACGACCGATGTCGGAAGCGGCGTAGTGGAGAGCTCGTCCGGCATCGTGAAAACGGTGGAGGAAGCGGTTGCATACATCAAGGCGTGCAAGAACTCGCATTTGTCTTTGTCGGGTTCGAACGGGTTCAGGCTCCCAAGGGACTACGAATACGAGATAGCATCCACCATCATACCTTCTGGGGATTCCGCCTTTTTGAACGCCTACGGCAGCAAGGTGATTCACGATCCTTCTCAGGATTTCCCATGCTTCGTGTCCGACTATTTCGAATTGGGCGATATTTTCACAAACGACAATTATGTCAATTCATACAGCGCTTCCACTATCGAGGTGAAAAAAGACAAATACAGAAACCCTCTCGGAATGTACCATGCCACAGGCAATGTCAGAAAATGGCTTGATACGAGAATGAATTCCTCTGCGGATATGATCGTAGTTGACGGCGCCGAGCCTTCACATGTCGCTATCGTTGCGTATGGATTGCCCAAGGATTTCAATTCGAGCCTGTACAATGATAAGCAAGGTGGCGGAACGACGAGGGCTGGATGGAGAGAATCCGCATACAACCCAGCCAATTGGTTCACATACATGAAACTGGATGGTGACAGGGAAACCGCGGCTCTCCTGAAGGAGAAGGGCATTGATATCAGCCTTGCATCTGTTTCTCAGGATGGGAAGCAATTGACGTTCTCGCTTTCATATTACACAGGTACGAATGAAACATGCGAGATAATATCGGATCTGAACATTCCGTTGCCTTTGTTTAAGAATTCTGGAAATCTGCTTTTCAGCAAAACGCTCGAAATGGCTTTCAACAATGGCAAAATGAATGGGAAATCATTCGATCATGGCGTTTGGTCCGATGACAAGCGAACGCTTAAGGTGGCCTTATCCGAAGATGACAGCAAGAGATTCAATTACAGGCTGTTCAATACCATCAAGTCGCAGTATAGCCCGCAAGCATGGAAAGCAAGCGATTACAATCCTGCCAATTGGTTCAACGAGAACGGCAATAACAGCAAGAAGCTGAAGGATCTCGGCGCTAAGATCGACCTTGTGTGGGCAGGCGATATAAGCGGCTTTGTCGATTTGAGCATTGACTTCAGCAATGTCAATGATCCGTCTGCAACATATAAGGCGTTCGATTTGGTTATTCCTGCGGAGCTTATTCTGCAGAAAATGGAACCGCTGAATGTCAGGTTCGTTTCCGATTGCCTGTATTATTCGGTAAGATCCGGTTCCTTCATGCTTAAAAATACGGAGTGCGACGCTCATAAGACCGTCGATCAGGTTTTGGATCCTAGAAAATCCGCAGCGCCATTCAATTCCGCATACTATGATTTGGGAATGAGATTGGCAAGGAGTGTAATATGAAAAAAATGTCATGTCTGTTTGCTTTCTGCATGATAGTCTTGTTTTCCTGCAAGCCGACAATCGATATGCAAAACGATTCCAATGCGAGCGGCGATGGACTTCCGCTGGCGGGAATATCCGGTCTAGTCGGCAAGGATGCCATAATGGACAATTCGGGACTTAAATTCGGAGACGAGCTCATACCGATGGTTGTCTATCTCGATTCCAATAACGGTATGCTCACCATCGTATGGCTCGATTCCGATTCTCCGAATTTCTATGGCGTGAATGTTCAAGCGTCTTATGTCTCCCTTGATAACAACACGCCGGTGCAGATAACCGAAAATGTGACATACGTAAAGGGTCAGAACAGTCTTACCAGTCGTGGCGTGTTTGATAAAAATGCTCATAATTGCGGATCCAAGGCCGACCTTTTCGCTAATGAAAAAGATCGCAAGAGGGCTATCGAGGATGCGAACATGATTGATTCCGGCGACAAAGACGGCAAATTCGGAATCGAGCAAATGGTTACGATCGATAAGGTGCTCGGCGGCGCCGATAAGGATGCGATCATATTGGTGAATATCCGTGCGGTGGATACGAATATGGAAATGTCCCCTCCGCTCACTGTCAACCGTTTCGCTTACGATGCCAAATACAGCGATTTCCTTGGCAGGGGCTA
>DMKZ01000085.1 GCA_003454065.1 Spirochaetaceae bacterium | reverse complement strand
TATAACAAGGATATGCAGGAGGATAAGGAGGCGATCTTCGATGCTGCTGATACGGTTGAGCTCGTATTGAATGTGTTTCCGAATATGATAAGGACGCTAATCGTTAATGCCGATAAAATGCTCGAATCCGCGCAAAAAGGCTATATGAATGCCACCGACATGGCGGACTATTTGACTAAGCGCGGAATGCCGTTCAGGGATGCTTACAACCTTTGCGGCAGAATCGTGAACTACGCATCGGATAGGGAAAAGCGCCTGGAGGAGCTTTCGCTGGATGAATTCAAATCGTTCAGCCCCTTGTTCGGCAAGGATGTTTTCGATGATATCGGCATAGAGGCTTGCGTCCGCAAAAGGTCCAGCTTCGGCGGAACAGCCAAGGAGTGCGTCAGGGCAAACATACGAAGCATGAGGAGCAGGTTAGGCGTCTGATTCTTTTCACGATGCGCTTCCGCCTCGCTCCGAAATTGTAAATTTATGGGAAAATGATTAGAATGAAAATTATGAGATCGTCAAGACATTGTCTGCTCGTATCGGTGCTTGCTCTTTGCTTGATGCTTTTCGGCGTTTCGTGCGCGAGTTGCAAGAAAACCGATGACGGGCAGGATCAGGTGCAAGCGGAGGATGGAGCGGCTTTCGAATCTTCATCCGTTTCGCAATCGTCGCAAACGGAAGCGGAGGCGATGACGCCGTATATGGCCCAGACATACGAAAGCAGGAATGAAGGCATGGTCAGGTTTGTCGGCGGAACGCCAGTGGAAATTCTGAAAAAGGCGCTGGAAGCGAAGGATGCCGACAGCATAAGAGTGGTCGTGTTCAATGCGCTTTCCTTGGATTATGTGATGCCGGATGGAAGAACGGTCAGGCAATCCATACTCGATACCGGTGATGCCGGTTGCGTTGCCGTTATCGAAGAAGCGGAGAATCGAAAAAGCGATCCTGCGGTCTTCAAATGACGATTATTGCATGAAATTGCATAAAAAAGGCTTTTCGCATATCATTCTATAGGTTTTAGGTATGCCATCTGTGGATTGCGGTATGCCGAATGATGCTGTAGCTCAGCTGGATAGAGCGTCGGATTGCGGATCCGAAGGTCGGAGGTTCAAATCCTCTCAGCATCGTCTTTCAGGCGAGCGGTTGACTGGTTTTTTTAGCGAAAGCGAGAATTTCATAGCGGTTGATGCGGATAGCGTGGATACGAGGCTCAGGCAGATAATAATACGGGGTTGCTGTAGGAAAGGACTGAATGTCCTTTTTGTTTCCGATAGGCCGCTTAAAGATGTTTCCGATGCCCATGTTCAGCACAAGAATGTTTGTCAGGCGGTCGTGAGGACGGATTTCGATAGCGCCGACGATTTCATATTTGCGCTTAAGGATAATATTCTGTTTTGCATTACGCATGACAGGATTCTTCAATCTAAGCTGCAGGAAAACGGCGTCCGCGTGATCGACAAGCGCGGAAACGGCGGCATGGTTGGCAGCAACATCGTGTATGGCAGGAAGAAGATGAAGGACATAGAAGCTTTTTCAAATTCCTTCTCCGCTCTCCTTGATGCTTGCGCTTTGTCTGTGAAGGATGGAGTTGCGAGTCAGGCGAATGAACGACAAGTATGAGAAATATGTGTATTTCGATTATCAGGGGGTCAGGAATCATCCGAGGTCGTATATGAAAAGGAGGGCGGTGCAATTTCACCCCTTCAATCCGCTCAAAATGCTTGACGAGTCCGATGAGGCAAGGCAGGATGATGGGTATGAGGCCAGATCCATTGAAACCGGTGCCTTCGATGGGGATTTCTCATCGTTTTGAAAAAGTTCAGAGGTTCTACTATGTGGAGAAAATTTTGCATTTTATCGTCGGTTTTGCTTTTGTGTCTTGCTCAGAGTGCGTTTTCGATTCCTGGAATCGTATGCGCTTACGAGCCGAACAGGAACGACGGCAAGACCTCATCGGGAGTTCCGTTCAATCCCTTTTCCGCCACCTGCGCTCATGTATCGCTTCCTTTCGGCACGAGCGTGGCGTTCACATGCGGGGATAGGGCTGCTGCTAATGTGATAGTCACCGATAGGATAAATGCTAGCGATGACGTTTTTTTTGTTACTAAGGGCGTTATGGACAGATTGACCAAAAATGGCGAAGGTGCGATAAAGGTCAATTATGTGGTTGCGAAGACGGGAGACGGCACGACTGCATGGGGCGATAAGGGAAATTCGTGGTATGTTGCCGGAAACGTCCGTTCGTCCGATATTTTCATGCTTTACGAGCAGCTTTTGAAGCTTGGATATAAACCGCGTATTTCTTCGGATAGCTCTAGCCTTGAGATTCCTTATGTGGTCGAGCATCGATGGTCCATGCTGATGAGCGATTTGGAATCCTTGAGAGCTGATGTTTCCGCAATCGTCAAGACGGAAATGGAAATGAATCCTATGAGGCTTTAGCTTTCTATGCTCGAATTCAAGATATTGAAAAAGGAGAAGCATTCCAAGGCGAGATTGGGCGTAATCGGTCTTGCGCATGGAAATGTCGAAACTCCTGTTTTCATGCCTGTAGGAACCGCCGGCTGCGTCAAGGCGCTTTATCATAAGACGGTCAGCGATATCG
>DMKZ01000082.1 GCA_003454065.1 Spirochaetaceae bacterium | reverse complement strand
CGAGGATTCCGGCCTGCTCGCCGAATACGATGACTTTCGCGCAACGTCCTTTTATGAACCTCGGATCGTCGCATTCCTTGAGTTCGTATTCGAGATCGAGATAATACATGAAGCTGTTGAGCACGGACACGCAATTGTTCAAATTCGCGCCCGAAGAGCATTCGATGAATCCGACATTATCATCGGTTCTGGTTCCGGTGACTTCGTTTTCATCCTTTACGCATACCTTGCCCGTTTCGAATATCCTATGCGGATATGCGGCTTGCCCTGACTGGCTCTCGCTTTTCAGAAGAGAAGGTATGATGGACGGTCTGACGACTTTATAGTTCAGGTTCATCGCATTCTGTATCTGAACGGCCTCATCCCCTGATACCAGCATGTTTTCGATGTATTCCTTTTTCGAGGAAAGATAGTTGAAAATCATCTCGCTGAATCCCAAGCCTATGAGTATCTTCTGAACCTTCCTGTTGAATTCCTCGGCCGACGACAGCCTGCCTATCGTGAAATCGGAAAGCATTTCCTTCTTGAAGTTGTTATAGCCGTAACCTATCGCAACATCTTCTGCGACATCTGAAGCGGCCAGAAAATCGTTCCTGTATTCAGGCGGGAAGGCGACTATCTTGTTTGCGTCGGCCTTCGCCCTGACACCCATCCTGTTCAAGCATTTAACAGCCCTTTCCAAGCTGATGTCGCTGCCGAGAAGCTCTTCCAATTCGGATTTGGAGCATGTGCGCTTTTCCTGAAAATAGAACGGAACCGTGATTTCCCTTCCGAATTCGGTTTCTTCAGGAAAGACGGTCTTGCACGGCAGGATCTTGAATCCGAGGTCCGCAAAATCGCATGCGAATATGTTTGCGACGAGAAGAACCTGCTTCAAATATTGTCCGTTGATTTCTATGAATATGTCGCTATCGCCGACCTTGAGCGCGCCTACATCGTTCGAATTGATTATGGGCGGCATCGAAAGCGTCTTCCCTGACGAGTCCACAAGATACGGGAATTTCTCCCAACCTGCTATGAGATGACCGAATTCCCTGCCCTTTTCCGTGTCCGTCAACACCTGTTCAAGGGTCATCGCATGGTCTTCGTGAAGCGGAACGTATGAGTTGCTCTTGGGGTCGGCGCCCTTGTAGATCACAGGGAAATCGATCGCATCGCTACGATAAAGCCCCATGGAAATGCTTTTGCGCTTGCGCCCGTAGTTACTGTGCATCTTCTCCTGAAAATCGATCAGCAGCTTCAGAATGTCCTCGGTTATCTTCTTTCCGGAAACGCAAAAGCCCACGGAATACGGTCTGCCGTCCGGTCGCGATGCATCGACAATGAACTTGCGCGACCCGGAATCGCGGCTTTTTTTAGGAGTTGAAAAGAAATCGTAATCATAGCGCTTGCCTTCCACGAACGACGAAAGCTGCCTGGCAAGACCGGGCGTGCTCCACAAATCGGGCCTGTTCGTATCGTTAAGCTCCACCTTTATGAAGTCGTTGTCTTCGCCATCGAATTCAGCCTTCGCGCATGGAAAGACGTCCTCAAGCCTATCGCGCCGGATATTCCTGCCGTAAAGTTTCTCAAACACATTCTTATTCACATCTATCTTAGGCATTGCATTTCACCCCGCATCAACCGCGTCTTAACCTTACATTCTCTATATTGCCAGTGAAAAGCTCCCTTATGTCGTTTAAGCCGAGATTCATAAGAGCCATCCTGTCTATGCCGAGTCCCCATGCGAGGACAGGGCATTTGATTCCAAGCGGCGTCGTGACTTCCTTCCTGAAGATTCCGCTGCCTCCGAGTTCGAACCATCCGAGAACAGGATGCTTTATATGCACTTCCACGCTCGGTTCCGTGAACGGGAAATATCCCGGAACATACTTTATCTCCTTAGCTCCCGCTATTTCCTTGGCGAACATTTCCAAAAGTCCGAGAAGATTCTTCAAATTGACATCATCGCCGAGCACTATCCCTTCCGTCTGATAGAAATCGCTGCCATGGGTAGCATCGACCTGATCGTATCTGAAGCATCTGACCACGCCGAAATACCTGGACGGAACCTTTGCTTTCGTCAACGCATGCGCGGAGAGGACGGTTCCCTGCGACCTAAGAAGGTTTCGAAGCGAAAACTGCCTGTCGAACGGATATTCCCACCCTTTCGACTTCGCGCCTTTTCCGCATTCATGAACATTTGCGACATTCGTCAGGAAAGGTTCGTCAATCCTTTTGGAATGGGAAGGACTCTCTATGTAATAGACATCGTGAATATCACGCGCCGGATGAAATTGCGGCATGAACAGCGCATCTCCGTTCCAAAACTCGTTTTCCACAAGTCCGCCGTCGAATTCTTCGAACCCCATAGCCACGAGCTTGTCCTTGATAGATCTTATGAAACTCGAATACGGATTCTCCCTAGCGACAAGGAGTTTGGACACGGGAACATGCTCCACATCGTATTCCCTGAACCTTTTGCCATGCCACGAACCGCTCTCCAAAAGCTCCTTCGTGACCTCCCCTATCTCATCGCCGGTGATATGCTCCTTTTTCAGAGCCGAATTAGCCGCCGCGCCGTCCGCAGTCAAAGCATAGACGCTGCGATCCCTCTCCACTATTCTGAAGAAAGCGTCCGAACCGCGTTTCTTCGAGATTTTCTCCATCTCGCGCCTTTGGACATCGGAAAGCTCTCCATCTCCGATAGGTCCATCACCGCCGCGCTTGAGAAGCTCCTCTACGATTCCGAAGGATTCGGGCATCTTGCTTTCGTCCAACAGAACAAGCGTCTTTTCAGGACTAACCGTGAGAACGCCCGCCTTCTTCAAAAGCGCGAAATCGGATCCGATGTCCTTCTGCTCCTCTTCGAGAACGCTCGGAAGTTCCGCAATCGACACATTCCGCTCTTTGACAAGAGAAACAATCCTTCTGGCGATAAGACCGCGTGTCAGCGCAAGCCTGCCTTTTTCGGAAATCTCATAGTTCACAAGCGTTTCCGAAGATTCCCTGCTTATCAGGTTCTTAGACAGAGTCCAAGACACCGCCTGATTCGCATGACCCGGATTGAATGCGCATCTATTCTCGATTTCCTCATTGTCGAATTTCTCGCCTTCGCTGAAACTCAAAAGAAGCTTTATTTCAAGAGGATGAAGATTCCTGACTTCTATCATTTTGCACTCCCGTCAACCGTAAGCTTCAAGCCGACCGTATGGTCCAGCCTGACCATCTCCACACCGCTCGCCTCAAACATCCGCCGGCTTGCGATTTCAAACTTTTCGTTCCCTTTCTCCGACTGATACACGACCCTTCTGATTCCGCTCTGGATTATCGCCTTCGCGCATTCGTTGCACGGGAA
>DMKZ01000130.1 GCA_003454065.1 Spirochaetaceae bacterium | reverse complement strand
GTCACGGTTGACGATATCATCGACGTCATAGAGCAAGAGGATACCGAGGATATTTCGAAAATGGCGGCGGTCCTCCCTTCGGATGAAGAATATCTCAAAACCAATGTTTTCGTTTTGGCCAAGAACAGAATAGTCTGGCTCGTCTTCCTGATGCTATCGTCGATAGTCGCATCAAGAATCTTGTCCGAACAGGAAAAGGTCTTCACGGTAATGCCCGTGCTGGTAGCATTCATACCCATGCTCATGGATGCGGGCGGGAACGCAGGAAGCCAGACATCCTCCATAATAATCAGAAGCATGGCAATCGGCGAAATAGGAATCAGAGACTACCTCAAAGTGGTATTCAAGGAAATACGCGTGGCTGTAATCACCTCGTTCGCTTTGGCAGCGTGCAACATGGTCAGGATGCTTGTAGAATTCCCATCGCAATTCTCGCTCGGAATATCTGTCAGCCTATCGCTTTTCCTTACCGTCATTGCTGCAAAAATGCTCGGATGCTCATTGCCGTTTCTCGCCAAAATGCTTCATGTGGATCCCGCATTGATGGCATCGCCGATAATCACGACGATGATGGATGCGTTTTCGCTTGTGTGCTACTTCTATGTCTGCAAGATGATAATAGGAATCTGAGCGACTCTTCTGAACGCCTGCCGTTCAATTTCCGCATTCGATGCTAATGGAGTTGAAAAAAGAAAGATTGTCATCGGTTCTGAAGGCTGCCTTCTGATCGTTTGATTTGTCAAGGATAATGCGTCCATCATGCATCATCAGCAAACGATTCCCGTATTCCAACGCATAACGTAAATTGTGCGTAACCATCATCGTGGTGAAATTCCCTTTTCTGATGACGTCGTCCGTAATCCTCATCACGATGTCGGCTGTTTTAGGGTCCAAAGCGGGCGGTATGCTCATCCAAAATCAAAATGTCTATAGGAGTCGTGGTCGCCATCAGCGAGGTTGTAGGGATTTTTAGAAGCGCAATCAAGAACATCCTTTTTCAAAAAAAAGCCATGCCTGGTCGAACGATATGGACTGCGGCAAGAACGAAAAGCACGAAGAATATCTCTATGGAGTTGCCGCTTGCCAATCTGACGACGGCATTCGCCTTGCCGCCTTCAGATGCTATGTAGAAGCAAAATGATAGGTAGAATATCGAAAGGAATGCGCTTGCGGAGCAAACCAATATGTCGCCCATGAAACTCATGGAAGGCGGATACGGATTCGTAGCCGTGGCGAATGCCATCGTCGCTCCTATGACGAAGAGAATCATGGAAATTCCAGGCTTCCTGAAAAGCAAACCTGAAAGCAAGCGCTCGAAGCCGCTGATGCTCGCATACAGAAACACGAAGCACGAGAACAGCAAATAGGCTGAGCTTAGGAAATACAATATGTGCATGTCATATCGGAAGTCTAGCGAGACCTCCGTCAGCGGTTTCCTTGTAATCGGCATTCAGGCTCTTTCCCGTTTCTTCCATGACTTCAACGGCATTATCGAATGAAACCATATGATGCCCGTCAGACATAAGGGCATATATGGCATTATTGACCGCTCGCATGCTTGCCATCGCATTTCTTTCTATGCAAGGAACCTGCACCAAGCCAAGCATTGGATCGCATGTAAGGCCCAGATGATGCTCCAAGCCCATCTCCGCAGCATACTCGATTTGCGAATTCGAACCGCCTAAAAGCTGCGTAGCCGCAGCTGAAGCCATTGCGCATGCGCTTCCGATTTCACCCTGACAGCCCACTTCGGCACCTGATATGCTTCCGTTTTCCTTTATGATGTTTCCGAAAAAGCCAGCCGTAAGCAAAGCCCTGCGTATTTTCTGATCCGGAAATCCGTAATTCTTCTGCAGGAAATGCAAAACGCTCGGCAAGACGCCGCAGCTTCCGCACGTGGGAGCAGTTACGACGACACCTCCGGCGGCATTCTGTTCGGATGCCGCGAGAGCATAGGAAACAAGCTCGGCGTTATACCCCATGGTTCCCGCAAAGCTTTTCGATTTTATATAATAGCTTCCGGCCTTTTTCTTAAGCTTCAGACCACCTGGCAAAACGCCATCGTCCTCTATTCCGTTGGCTATCTCATCCTTCATGGCTTTCCATACCATATCCATATAATCGACTATCGAACGGCCTTCCACCTTGATTGGAATCTCCCATATCCCGAGCCCTTCCTCCTCGCAATAAAGAAGGGCGCTTCTCATTGTCAGAAAATCCGAAGGATATATGTTTTCGCTTTCAATATCCTCATGCTCCCGAATGATTCTGCCCCCGCCCACGCTATAGAAAACCTCGCTTGCGGTTTCCTTTCCATCGACGAAAGCAATAAGCTTCAAGGCATTAGGATGTTTTGGCAAAATGACTTTAGGCTTCCATTTCACTTCCGCCGTCTTGCCGGACGCCTTAAAAACATCCTCGATCGCCTTATCGGTCATGTGCCCCTTACCCGTAGCCGCCAAAGAGCCATAAAGCTCGCATGCATATTTCTGCGCGTTCGGATTATCCTTCAAAAACGCTTCGGCTGCCCTGACAGGACCCATCGTATGAGAAGAAGACGGTCCGTGGCCTATCCGATACAATTCCTTTAACGATTCCATTCCCTACAAACTACTTAATTATGAAATTCACTATCCTATTCTTTACGACAACCGTCTTGACTATAGTCTTTCCCTCAAGCCATTTCGCTACCTTGGCATCGGCTTTCGCCAATTTCACCAAAACATCATCGCCGGAATCGACTGGCGCAACCACGACGGAGCGAACTTTTCCGTTCACCTGAACCGCTATGCTCGCGCTGTTTTCCACAATCTTGCTCTCATCATATTCCGGCCATTCAGACTTTGAAACGGACTCCTTTCCACCCAATGCCTGATTAAGCTCTTCCGCGAGGTGAGGCGCATAAGGCGAAAGGACAAGCACCAGATTTCTGAACATGGTTTCCGGAACCTTGTCCATTTGCGACAAATGCTGCAAATACACCATCATCGAGCTGATCGCGGTGTTGAACGACAGCGCCTCGGTATCCTCAGTCACTTTCTTGATGGTCGAATTCATGATTTTCTCATCTTCGGCGGAAAGAGGAATATTGGCGGAAGACACCTTATCCTTAAGCCTGTAAACGCGTTGCAGGAACCTTTCAAGCCCGGCGATTCCAGCCGTATTCCATGGCTTGGAAGCCTGAAGCGGTCCTAAGAACATCTCATACATCCTAAGGCAATCCGAACCGTATTTTTTGATCACATCATCCGGGTTCACCACATTCTTGAGGCTTTTCGACATCTTCGAAATCACCTGTGCGAGCTCCGTATCGG
>DMKZ01000003.1 GCA_003454065.1 Spirochaetaceae bacterium | reverse complement strand
GGAAGGAGTTTTGAAAAAACCTCAAAAATGCGCTTGCGGGTCATGGAAGCCGAAGTCCGAGGAAACCGCAAGTGATCTGTCGTCAGTCGTAGAGCCGCTTGCGGAGTTGAGTTCGGCGTGGAGATATTCAACAGGCTTCGCCCATGAGGCAAGTGTGAAGCCACGCAATAGAGACCGGTCATCGCATTTTCCAAACCCAAGCGATAGCGCTTGTTTTTTTACATTCCAAAACTTTGAAAAGCAACCTTTTTTATGCTATTATCTAATGCATACAAAGCGAATCCATGGTGTTGCTGTCGCTTTATCAAGTTGCATTCAGGCCGCAGGTAATCATGCTTCGCCATCACAGGAGAATCTTATGTCATTGTCATGCAAAAATCTCAGGAATGTCGCCATAGCCGGCCATAACGGCACGGGAAAGACGTCTTTGAACGAATCGATTCTGTTCTGCACGAACGTCATTGCGAAGAAGGAGAGTGTGGAGTCCGGACGCACGGTGAGCGATTTTACGGATGAGGAGATTTCCAAGAAGATAAGCGTGCACACCTCGTTTTCCTTTTTCAAATACGGCGATATCACCGTCAATCTCCTTGATATGCCCGGAACAGCCGATTTCGTGGGCGAATGCGTTTGCGGCTTTCGTAGCTGCGAGTCGGCGATAATGCTCATCGATCCGAAAATCGGACCTCAGATCGAGACGTTCAAACTTTGGAGAAGGCTGGAATTGAGAAATAAGCCCAGACTTGTCTTCCTGAACAAGATGGACAAGGACGATTCGGATTTCGATGGCGTGCTGGCGAAGATAAAAGAGGACTTCCATAACGATTTCCTCGTCTTCTCGCTTCCTATTATCAACGGCGGCAAATTCGCCGGCGCGTATGATTTGCTTCATGATAAGGCGTATTCATGCGCTGAAGGGCAGAAGGAGAAGGAGATTCCGGTTCCAGAGGACATGAAGGCTAAGAGAGAAGAGATCTATCAGCAGATGATTGAAAAGGCGGCTGAGAGCGATGATGCGCTTATGGAGAAGTTCTTCGAAGAGGGGACTCTTCCGTACGAGGACGTCATCAAGGGTCTTGGCACATGCTATTCGCAGAATCTGTTCGTCCCCGTGATGGCTGGAAGCGCCCAGCTGAATTCCGGAATCGTCGCCTTGCTTGATTTCATACGCGACATCGCTCCAAACCCCGAGGGCAAGCGCGACTACAAGTATGATGCCAATAAGGCGAGGATCAATGCTTATATTTCAGAGCAGGGTCAATTCTCCGGATACGTTTTCAAGACGGTTATCGACCAGTTCTCCGGAAAGCTGAGCTATGTCAAGGTCGTGACTGGCTTCCTCGGCGTCGATACCGAATACTCGAGCACCTTGTCCTCTAAGAAGGAGAAGCCTGGAAAACTTTACAAATCCATCGGAAAGAAGCTGGTCGAGGTGAACGAACTCATAACGGGAGACATCGGAGTTATAGCGAAAAGCCAGGGATTGGAAACTAACGCTACGCTGGCGCAGGGCGTGGTCGATAAGACAGTCTATGCATCACTCATGTTTCCATCTCCCACATATAGCCTTGCTTTGGTGGTTCCCAACAAGCAGGACGAGGTCAAGATAACGGAGTTCCTCAAGAGGGTGTGCGCGGAGGATATGACCTTCCGTCTCGAATACAATGCGGAGACTTCCGAAACCACAATACATGGGATGGGTGAAATACAGGTCGGCATGATTCTCGACAGGATAAAGGACAAGCTCAAGATAACAGTCCAGACAAAGCTTCCGGAAATAGCCTATAGGGAAACCATAACGAAGCGCGTTCCTCTTACGGAATACACTCATAAGAAGCAAACCGGCGGACATGGGCAGTTCGCACGCGTGGTCATAGATGTGGAGCCGCTTCCGAGGGGCGAGGAATACAAGTTCGCCAATGTCATCAAGGGCGGAGCGGTTTCCAAAGGGTATGTTCCAGGAATAGAAAAGGGTCTCCACGATGCTATGCAGGAGGGCTTCTTGGCGCACTATCCGATGGTAGATGTTTCGATAACGTTGGTTGATGGAAAGGAGCATCCGGTGGATTCGTCTGAAATGGCATTCAGGATGGCTGCATCCGGTGCGTTGAAAGCTGCGCTGTCGAAGGCCGGCGCCGTGCTTCTCGAGCCTTTCTCGAAGGTGTGGATTTATGCCGACGAAACCTATATGGGAGATATTCTCAGCGATATTTCCACGCGTAGGGGAAGGGTTATCAGCGATGAAAGCCTCGGAGGCGGAATGAGGAAGATATACGCCGAATTCCCCGATGCTTCGCTTAGGGATTACTCTATCGCTTTGAAATCGATTACCAGCGGCACGGCGAGCTTTGATACGGAGCCTTCCCATTACGAGGTTCTTCAGGGCAAGCTTGCCGAAGATGTCATTGCTGCAAGAAACAAGGCGCAGCAATAAGTCGGGTTCAAGACTAGGATTTCGCTTTGGCTTCGTGAGAAATGCCTCACTCGATGAATATACTTTTCGCTGCAAACGACCCGATAGCTTTCAGAACGCTTGAGAGCGTTTGCGGCTGTTTCAATGTGGTTGGCGTCCTGTCCGGAAAGGGCAGGGCCGAACCTCAAATCGCCGCTTTCGCCAGACAAAAAGGCATTCCAGTTCTTATTCCGGAAAGCTTGCGTCAGGAG
>DMKZ01000020.1 GCA_003454065.1 Spirochaetaceae bacterium | reverse complement strand
AGAGCCGCCCCCCTCACCGAACCATCGACAAATCCGTCGGTATCGGAAATCTTCACGAAAAACACGGCTTCGACGCCACTGATCTTCATAAACAGCCTATAAAGGTCATCGGACGGTCGCTTCACCTTGGAATACTTCCGATAAAGGCTCTCATCATCGACTATTAATACCGCCTTTCCGGAGCACAGGAACTCCGCGCTTTTAGCAAGAGTTAGAAAATAGTCCATATAGTCGGCATCCTTGCCGCCATCCAAGACAGCACCTACTATATTAGGCGGAGCTCCCGCATCTATCAGCTTTGCGCAAGAGCGAAAGGTCCCTGCGCCGTTCGATGCGCTTGAAAACCTGAAAAAACCGGTGTCGCTCGCGATTCCGAAGAAAAGCGCTGTGCATATAAGTCTGTCCTCCAAACCTATTCTGCTCCCTATGACTTCCAAAACAAGCTCACTCGCAGACGAAGCATCCGAATCGACATATCTGCACTTGCCTGCTCCGATGCTGCTTGCGTGATGATCAATCACCAACGACTCCTCTCGAATTTTTTTCAAAAGCCCCTCATCGCCCTTCGCAAGAGCATATATGCCACCGGTTCTTTCTATTCCAAAGCAATCGAGAAACACGCAAGATGCCTTGCCCGAACATATAAGGTTGAAATCGGGTCTGTCCGTCACGGGTATGCCTTCGAAGGAGCTTCCGGCGCAAAATTCTATTTTAGCCTGAAGCAAGGCAAACTCCTTTTTGGAATCCGTTGCGATTTCGCAATTCCGACCGATTTTCCTCAAAAAGGCCGCGAAAGCCAAACTCGAACCGACGCAATCCCCGTCCGGCGATGCGTGGCAGAAAACGTAAAAAAAAGTTTTGGCGTCGAGAAATTCGCCAACATCGCTGGAAATCGTTCTCATGCAGAACCTATCCTTTCGTACGATTCGTTGAATTCCTTATGCAACTCGAACTTCAGCTCCGACACCGAAAACCCAAGATTCATCAGAAACAAATTGGCATTTTCAGCGTCCTTTATTATATCGGAAACGAAAATGTCCTCGTTTTTCATCCTGTGCACCGCTTCCTTGAAAATCAACGAGCCAAAGCCCTTTTTCCTTGAAAGCGGATGTACGGCGATTCTGGAAACAAGACCGAACCTGTCGTCATAAACGCAAACCGCATACACCGTATCGGATTTGTCCGCAAGCGAAAGCATCGTATTGAATTTGTTTTTCACTATGGACAAGTTGCTCGTATTCCAACCGGGCCTAGTGTCCTGAAAAGACGAATACTTATAGATATCCTCCAAGTCGAGCTCTACGAACTTATAATCGGAAAACGCCTTGGCATCCGCCCTCGAAGAAAGGTTCCTGGCTATTTTGCTCCTCTTGCCGCTGAAATTCACCAGCTCGCGTATGGTGCTGTAGCCGCGTTTCTCGAAAAAACCCCTGAGAGCAATTTCGCTGTCTTCGAATATGATGGCATCGTATCCTTCCGATTTCGCCTTCTTCTCATAAAAATCCAGGAGAAAATCGAATATCTCCATAACCTTGGCTTCAGGAGTTCCCTTCCGCATCTTGACGGAAGAGATGAACAGCGTTTTCTGACCTGTCCATGTATTTTCGTTGGCATAGGTGGTGGCGACAAGCCTACCCCCTTCTCGTACCTCGAACATGCACATCGGGCAATACGATTTCACCTTTTCGAGAGCCTCTACAAGTTTGGCGTCCCTGTTCGTATGGCGCAAATCGACAAAGGATGCGCCTTCAGGGATGCTTCTCGTCTCCGCTATGGTCAGCATGATGCCTCCTCTCAAACCGCTTAGAGCTTTTTTATGAGGTTTTTTAAAACTGATTTCGATACGATACGAAATCTATTCCGGCGCAAGGCGTTCCCCTCCGAAACTGGCTAATACTTTGCGTATATGCCCGTTTCGGAGGGGAATCCGAAGGACTTGCGGCTTTCACCGAGATCCGAGCAGCGCGAAGGAAGGAGTTTTGAAAAAAACCTCTTATATATTGATTATAACATAATTCGCAAGAAAACGAAATACCGCAGTTATATGCCTGCGGGAGGGAGATTCGAAAGCCGCCCTACAGCATAAGGCCGCCGTATTTGAGGAAATTCTTTATCATGCAAGTCATGGGAACAGCCAGAATCATGCCCACCGGCCCTAAAAGGTAACTCCAAACAGTCAACGATATGAGAACAATCAAAGGCGAGAGCCTGACCCTCTTCCCTGTGAATTGCGGATCTACGATGTTGCCGATGATGAATTGCGTCAAAACGCAAAGTCCGGTTATGACGATAGCGGAGGTTAAGGAACCGATGCTCCAGAATTGGAGGAAAGCCAAAACGGATATTACGAGCGTAGCGACTATGGAGCCAACGGTGGGGATGAAGTTCAGCATGAACACCAATGCCGCCAGAACCAAAGTGCTTTTCATCCCATACGCAGCCATGATTACCCAGAAGATAACAGCAGTCAAAAGACTCACTATGAATTTGACCCCCATATAGTATGAAACCTGTCTGATCGTAAGCTCGATGGCAATCATCGTTCTTTTCTTCCTGATGTACTTCGCCACCATTCTCCTTATCTTGTCATGATCCATGAACAGAAAGAAATCATACACCAAAATCAGAACAATAGAAGCGATCAGATTCCTGAAAAAAGAAAAATTGTTCCTGAAATAGCCTGCGAAATAACCTGCGAAACCAGCGATGATGTTTCCATCGCGAGGCTGAATCACAATCTTGAACCTTTCATGGAAGAACAGCTCGGCCCTTTTGTAAATGGATTCCGCCATATCCTCGTATTCGGTTATCGTATAGATGAGCCTCTCTATCGTATATGCGAAAACGACAAGAAACAGAAGCAGCAGCAGAACAAGAATCAAAATGCTTATCAGAACTATGAACCAGCGACAAAAACCCCTCTTGTGCATCTTGTTGATGAAAGGATAGAAAACGAGATAAATGAACACCGACATTATAATCGGCAGAAGAACAAGACTCGCCGACTTCAAAGCGAACATGAGAAGCAATACGGCTATCACAACAACCGAGTTCGTGTAAATCCTGCGACTAAATTCAAATTTCATCTGTCAATTCCATGCAATAACCAACGCCGTCAATGGAAAAATCCAATCCGCGGCATACCAATCCTATCTCCCCATCAATCAAAGCGCAATCATCAGACGCCTTCCCGCCATATTGCAAATCGCCCGCAATCGGATACGAAAGCGATGAAAGGACGCTGCGTATCTGATGACGAAAGCCCCTGACGATCCGAACATCGAATCTCAGCCTTTCGCCTATGGTCCTCTCGAACCTTCCGGTTTGAGAGGTTATCTCGGTTTCATACAGCCTTGGAACGACATTCTTGCCTTTGCAACCGATAAGCTCAGATTCCAAAACCGGCCGAACGAATTTGCCTTCGTACGACCTGAAAAAAGACCTGAAGTCAAGCCTGCCGCTTCGTGCAAGCGATCTGGAAGCCTTGTCATAGTCTTCAGGAAAATACAACCCGTCAACGGCTTTCCCCGAGAAAAAGCACTCGGCCGAATATGTCTTGACAATCCGCACCTGCCTCAGCTTCCGAATGGCCGCCGGACTCCTCGCAAAAACAACGAGTCCGGACGTGGGAAAATCCAGACGGTACAAAAGACCGGCCTCATTCGCATCAACATCGGCAAATCCGAAAGGGCCAGCATCCTCCACCGCCTTTCTAAAGCAGCGGCAATCATCCGGAAAGCACGCCTCATAAGCGCTAACGCAAGATCTCTTGTCGTTCTTCGAATTCACGCTATGCAGCAGAGGAGGCTTGTACAACAGCCGGAAAAGGTCGTTCTCCTCCAAAAGCCGCATGCCATAAATCAGCTCTCCGGCTCCGTCACGATGCATATTCGAAATGATTCGACGCAAAGCCTAAGAGACGCATATCAAACAATGCGATACGATACGACAAAGGGAATCAGCCTTTCGACGCAGCAGGACGCTCGCCTCTCATCCTTATGACAATCTTGTATCCGTTATGGGTTTCCGGTTGCTCGAAGCGCTTTTTCACTTTAGCCCCATGATGCTCCTTGACCTTGAAGAAGGAAAACGATTTCAGACATTTATATCCGAAAGCGCTACCCTCCGGTATGCCGCTCTCCTTCTCTACGTATCTGAGGAACTCGTCTATCTTGCCCTTGTTGTAAAGCCTCGCATTGCACCAGAACGAGCAAACATCGGAAACGGCATCGGCAGAAGCGGCATTCTTCTCATGCTCCGTCTTGACAGACTCCTCTTTTCTCACCGGCTTTTCTGACACCTCGCTCCTTGACGGCTTTTCAAATCCGCTCTTCTTCAACGGCTTATCAGACTGAGCCCTCTTAACCGGTCCTTTCTCCGTCTTGCTATCCGAGAACATCTCGGCATGATGGAGACACGAGAACAAATAGGCGAGAAAAGACGATCTCTGCAAAAAACCGACTTCTTTTTTTATGGCGCTTTTGACCAGTTCTATTTCCTTGGCATGGCTTGATCCTTGCATCTGCAGAAAATCAGCCTTGACGACTTTTCTTATATCTTCTTCACTTATCATTTCAAACTATCCAAGCAACGAAACACCGTTAACCGGCCGTGCGTTTTTCATTATAAGAGTATTCGTTAAAATTATCAAAAATCTTGCGAAAAACTTCTGTGAAAAGCGCTTTGGTTTCAGTCGCTTTTGAAAAATGCTAGTGATAGAAATATAATTACAAGGTTATATTAGTTAGTGCAAAAACAAGCGTCTGACGACGCAATATGGAGAAATGCAATTATGAGAATGAGCAAAATGTTTTCCAGAACGCTTCACGAGGCTCCGGCATCATGCGAGACGAAAGGCTATGCGATGCTTGTCAGGGCGGGATTCATCAAGCAGCTCGGCGCGGGAATATTCGACATTCTTCCTCTCGGACTCAGATCGGTCAGGAAAATCGAGAACATACTCAGAGAGGAAATCAATGCGATAGGCGGACAGGAAGTGCAGCTACCGGTGGTCAATCCGGCGGACATCTGGAGAAAGACAGGCAGATTCGATTCGATAGGAAGCGAGATGACGCGCCTCAAGGACAGAAACAACCGGGATCTGGTTCTCGCCATGACGCATGAAGAAGCAATGACCGAGTTGGGGCTGTTCGAAATAGACAGCTACAAGAAACTGCCTCAGCTCATTTACCAGATACAGACCAAATGGCGTGATGACCCGCGCCCCAGAGCAGGACTGATAAGAGTTCGCGAATTCACGATGAAAGACTCCTACTCATTCGACAAGGACTATGAAGGACTGAAAAAGCAATATGATGCGCACTACGACGCGTATTTCAGGATATTCAAGCGGATGGGACTTCCCTGCATTGCCGTAGCCAGCGACAGCGGCATGATGGGTGGCAAGGTTGCGCACGAATACATGTATCTCTCAGAAATCGGCGAGGACACGATCATCATCTGCGAGAAATGCGGATACACGGCGAACAAGCAGGTCGCGAAGTTCGACAAGAGCCTCGCCAAGTCGCCGGCCGATAAGGAAGAAGCCGAGCTTAAGAAAGTGAAGACTCCTGAGACCAAGACCATCAGCGATTTATGCGATCTTCTCAAAATCAAACCTGAAGAGACTGCGAAAGCGGTTTTCTTCACTGGAATCTATCCCGGAGAAAAAGAAGGCGAAAAGAAGGAAAAGCTCATCGCCTGCATGATTCGCGGGGATCTGGATGTCGAGGAGAACAAGGTCCTGAACACCGCAAAAGCCCTGGATATGAGAAACGCCACGGAAGATGAAATACGCAAATGCGGAATGGAACCCGGTTTCGCCTCTCTAATAGGCGCCAAGGGCGAGTTCGTAGGCATAATGGACGATAGCCTTGCTGGCATGAAGAGCTTTTGCACAGGGGCGAACAAGAAGGACTACCACTATTTGAACGCAAGCGCAGACAGGGATTTCAAGTCGGCCGTAGTCGCAGACATCTCAGCCTGCAAAGCCGGGTGCAAATGCCCCGAATGCGGTCACGAGCTCATATCCTCGCGAGGCGTGGAGATAGGAAACATCTTCCAGCTCGGCACGAGATATTCGGACAGCTTCGGATTGAGCTATCAGGACGAAAACGGCGAAAAGAAAAGCGTGGTGATGGGCTCGTACGGAATAGGAGTCGGCCGTTCGCTCGCTTGCTTGGCTCAGGAATATAGCGATGACAAAGGGTTGAAGCTGCCGATTTCAGTCGCCCCGTATCAAGTCCAGCTCGTTTCCCTGCTCAAGGATAACGCTCCTGCGGATGAGATATACGAGCAGCTCGTCGCCGCAGGAATCGAAGTCCTTTACGACGACAGGAACGAAAATGCGGGAGTCAAGTTCTTCGACAGCGAACTCATAGGCTGTCCTATCATTCTGAAATTCGGAAACAAAGGCCTGAAAAACGGAATATGCGAGGTTTCACTCAGAAAATCGCTCGACAAACACGAGGAAATCCCGCTTGACAAGCTGGTCCAGACCGTCAGCATATTGATCAGACAATGCTTCGAGCCCTTGAAAGCAGTTTGATAATCTCGGCAAGGAAAAGGTGCGGATCGGCGAAATGAATTGGCTTCAAAAAAAACTCAGCACCAAATTCTTCGCCAATAGCACCGCCAATTACCAGAAGAAGTACGATTCGCTCTACGATAAGGACAGATCGAAACCTCCGAAGGGAATCGTTCGCCGAAGCAAGAACGTTTCCGTGAAGGTGTTCAACATAAACGCGGACGAGGAGAACGTCCTGTCCGTTTTCTATTTCGAAAACTACAAGCAGCAGCCCGATGAAAACACACCGGTGATAATCTACTTCTACGGAAATAGTCTGAGCAACAAGCACCCCATTCACTATTCGAACTATTGCTCGTATCTTGCGAATAAGACGAACAGCATCGTAATAATGGTGAATTGCCTGCAACCGCCCAAGCACAAGTTCCCTACGGCGCATGACAATGCCGTAAAAGCGATCAAGTGGGTTAAGGAGACCTGCCCGTATTGGCAGATAAGCACCGACAAGATTTACGTGGCAGGCGACATTTTAGGCGCTAATCTAGGACTATCCGCGGTCATGAACCTCAAAAAGACATTGAAAAACATCAACATCGCCGGAATGATTTTCACAGACCCGATAATCGACATGTCCTTATCGTCAAGCAGTTTCGCGAAATATTCGAATTCCCCGACAATATCGAAAAAGGATGTGCAGGGATACATAGACGAATATGTGCAATACAAAAGCCAGATATTCGACAAAAGGCTTTGCATATCAGCGGAAAGAGACCTCACAAAGCTCCCGCCGGCGCTGATCATCACATCCGAGTTCTCGCCCATGAAGGACGATGCGTATCTTCTCAAAAGCAAAATGGAGGAATGTTCGGACAGCGTTTTCCTATACGAGCAAAAAAACGCCTACTACTCTTTCATCTTCGAAAGGTCGGCGCGGAAGAAAAGAACCGCCGAAATCTTCGTAAGGGAATTCATCAGGAACAACGACATAAACTTCCTGAAGATCATCTCGAAAAAAATCTAAAGGGCGCTTCTGAAAGCTTCAGAGTCCGAACACGGCGATCTTTCCGGTTGGAAAACAGACAAAATCCTATCCTATTTGGCGGTATACCGCTTCAAACCAAGCAAATTCTCCTCGGCATCAGAACGCCTGATATACGTGGGACCTTGGAAATGCTCGAGAATACTGCACATATCGCTATGCCTGAGCATTGTTTCAGCCAGATTGGCTTCCGATAAGATGAGTTCGGCACCGCATTTGCCCGCCATGTCCTTTGCACATGAGGTCAGGGAATCGTCATCGATTGCAAAGACCGCCTTGGTTTGGCTGCCGTTTGCGCGAGCACGAAGCAGAGAGGCCACCTCGCTTGCGATTTCCTCCGGCGATTTGTCACCGGGACGTACCAACGTTTTCCCGCAATCGGAATAGGCGGCATAGTACAGCCTTCCTTTCCTTGCGTCCGTAAGGGGAATGACGATATCGTAAGCCTTTTTGGAATCTCCAACGGAGTTATCAGCAGAGCCATTGGCGGAACCGATGGAATCCAAGACGCTCAAGGCGATAAGCGAAAGCACGGACAGCTTGCGAACGGGTATGCCCAATGCCAAAGCCAGACCTTTGGCCGTGGAGAAGACGATTCTCAAGCTAGTGAAACTTCCGGGGCCGTCGCCGACAAGCACTTCGCTTATGTCATCCTTCCGATGATTTGTCACATCATCAATCTCGTCGATAAGCCTCTCGCACAAGTCGTTGTGCATGCAAATGCGCTGTCTTTTGACATCTCCGTCCCTATCGAACGCCAACGACAGAAATTTACCGGAACCTTCTATTGACAATACAGACATGATTTCCTTCAGATTGCGTTTTCCAGAAGTCTCTCGATGCATGAACGCTTTATCTTTCTGGTCGTGGTCATTTCGAAAGGCTCTTTGACAACCTTCAAATCCTCGATTTTCTTATAGGAGCGAAGGCTTCTGTTGACCGATGCTATCTCCTTGCTTATGGCCTTCTTAGCCTTCGAGAAATCCCCTCCGACGCTGTCTAGAAGTTCCTTCGTAGGATACGCAACCGCGCGAATCCTCTCATCAAGCTGCTCTTCATCGGATTTGAACCCGACTATGACGATTTGCGCCACCTTGCGCGACCTGGAGAACTTCTCTTCGATTTCCTCAGGAAAGACATTTTTGCCGCCGCTTGTCACGATTATGTTCTTGGCCCTGCCGGTTATATAGAAGTAGCCTCTCGAATCCAAATGACCGACATCTCCAGTATCTATGAAGCCGTCGTCACCTAAAATCTCGGAAGTCTCCTCCGGATCCTCATAATACCCCTTCATGCAATTTTCGCCTTTTACGAAAAGCGTGCCATTGCCATCCTTGCCCTTATTCCTTATTTCCGCACTGATTCCCGTAAGTATTTTGCCTACGGATTTGCAATTCCTGGATTCAAGGGGGTTGAGCGCAATTATCGGCGAAGTCTCGGTCATACCATACCCTTGCATGAAATTGACGCCCCAAACCAAAAAATTGGAAACGACCTTTTCGCTTAAAGGACCGCCTCCGCAAATACACGAGCGCACGCTGTCGAAGCTTATCGTGCGCAGAATCTTTCCAAACAAGAATCTGCCTATGTTGATGTTCAATGAAAAACGGAAAAAATGCGACAACCTGTATGCAAGTCCGGCAAGCGTTAGAACCAAAGGCCCTCTCCTCTTCAATTCATCGCGGATTCCGTTCGCAATCTTGGTGTAAAGCAACGGAACACCGAGAAAAATGGTGGGCTTGCCTTTCCTCATCTCGCGAAAAATCTGCTGAGAAACCAGCCTTTTGCCGAAAATCACCTCTCCGCCGACGGTCGTCAGCACAAGCAAAGCAGCCATCAGCGCATAGGCATGATGCAACGGCAATATCGCATAGCACGAATCATGGCTATAGACTCTGAATCGATCTTCCGTCATCGCGACATCCGCCATGATGTTGCGGTTGGTAAGCTGAACCCCTTTTGGAACTCCGGTAGTTCCGGATGTGAAAAGAATGCAAGCCAAATCCCTATCGTCCGACGGCAATGCCAAATCGCCACTATCGTCCTGATCGGATAGCCAATCGAGCAAATACGGCAGGGCGCTCCCGAAAGCGCTGTCGGCTTCTTCTGGCAGACGATTCTGCTGGTTTCCCGCTGCGACCTTATCCAAACGGACAAGCATGCCTTCTTCGAGGAAAGGGAAAAAAGGGCATCTGTCGCCATCGGCGAATGCGAATTTTATCTTCGCTTTGCCCGCTATGTTGCAGACCTCATCCTTGCTAAGCAACGCATCGATAGGCACCGCGACGGCCGAAGCCGCATTTATCGCATAAAAGACAAGTCCCCATACGCACGAATTCTTTCCGCAAACCGCAACCCTATCCCCTTTGGTCACTCCGATTCTTTTCAATTTCAGCGCAATCCGCTTGATAAGCGAATCGGCTTGCGAATAGGAATAGAAGGAATCCTCAGGAAAAAATTCCCTAAAACAGATATTATCGGGATACAATCCGGAAACGATATGGAAACTAACGCTCAAAGTGGGATAATCGCCCGAAAACAACTTCCCGCGATGCTTATCGAATTCCTCTGCTAAGGCGAGTTCAACCATCTGACGAAATCATTCCTCGACTTTCTCGAACATATCCTTGGAAACGCCGCATACGGGACACACCCAATCATCCGGCAAATCCTCGAATGCCGTTCCCGGCTTGATTCCGCTATCGGGATCGCCGACTTCAGGATCATATATGTAACCGCATGGACTGCACGCATATTTGCTCATAAGAGCCCCCTTCTAGGACTTCTCCGATTCCAACCGATTGCGTCATCTCCTTTGAAGTCCGCTAAACCAATATATACTAATTCTACCCTTTTGGCGTAGTTTTTTCAAAAGGATGCGCGGCTACTACGGATTGGTGCTGAAACGAAGCGCTTTTTCAGTTTCATATTTCCATTTGCGATTATCAGGATTCCCGTCTCCTGAATTATACAAAAAGAAAAGCGAATAATAATCATACAGCCTGAGATGCCCATTTGAAGTGAACCAATTCGGTTTTGGATCCGTATCATTGCTTATGCTATAACCGTTAGGAAGAAAAATCTTGGTCTGAATGGAATTAGCCTCCACATCGTTCGACACCCCAAACGCATCATCCGCTATTAACATTGAGGTGTTATCAGGCGGCAAGACGATCTTAAGCAGAAGGCAGTCGTAAAACACTTTCTCAGGCAAGATAGTGACGTAGTCGGTCAAAGCCGAATCGCGCCACCCCATCCACAAATCCACCATCCTCAAATTCTTGCACCCGCAAAAAGCCCTTTTCCCAAGCTCTTTGATGGGGCTGCCGGCCAAGAAGCCGTCATTGTCGAGCAAAAGATTGATGCACCCCTCGAATGCGCTTTCGCCTATGGTTTCTATAGTGCTTGACACATCAATGTCCTGCATTCGCGTACAACCGCTGAATGCCTTTTTGGAAATAACCCTTAGCGTATCCAAAGGCTCGGAATCCGAACCGTCTTTCGCCTTTATCACGACCTTAAGCAAATTGCTGCACCCTGCAAAAGCGCACTCCGGGATAGTTCTCAAATTGCCAATATCAAGATTCAAGTCCGTCAGATTGACACATCCGGCGAACATCATATTTAAGAAAGTGCCGTCATTTGCCGCCTGTGCCTTGACCGAAGCCTTCTTCAGCGATTTCGGAATATAGAACATCTTGTCCGTTTCATCGCTGATCGCCTGATTGACAAGAGTTGTCAGCGGCTGCGCGCTGGAACTCATGACATTGAATTTCTCATCGCTTCCGAATATATGACCGAAGCACTGCTGCGCGCCCGACATGCTTGCATCCGTAGATTCTCCCGTGAACGGCAATACGATCTCGGTCAACCCCGTGCATCCGCCGAATGCCCCGCTACCTATGGAAGTCACAGCCTGCGGAACGATAACCGATGTCAAAGCGCTGCAGAACGCAAAGGCCTCGCTTCCAATGGACGTCAAAGAATCCGGCAGGCCAATCGACGAAAACATGGAACAACCGCTGAAAGCACGGTCGCCTATGGACGTCAAGCTATTGGCAAACACATATGACGGCAACTTGGCGCAACCTTCGAAGGCGCTATCTCCTACTTCTTCCAAACAAACATCGTTAGTCGTGCTATTCTTGAAAACAGCATCCAACGTTTCCAAATTGCCGCAGCCTTTGAATGCGCCTGCCGGCAGTTTCTTGAGATTATTAATTGTAAGAGTCAGACGCTTTATCATATTGCAGCCTGAGAACATCATATTCGCGAATGTTCCGTCAGCAGCGGCATCAGCCGTGACCGTAACGGTTTCAAGGGTGTTCGGAATATAGAATTGCTTGCCGCCTTCCGTTCCAATCGCCTGATTCGCCAGGGTGGTGAGCTTCTGACCGGCAGAGTTTCGCACATCGAATTTCTCATCGCTTCCGAATACGTACCCAAAACATCGCTGCGCTTCCGATGCGCTTGCATCCGTCGATTTTCCTGTGAATGGAAGCGTAATCGACCCTAGTTTGGTGCAGCCGCCGAATGCTGCGCTTCCTATCGAAGTCACGCTGGGCTTGATCGTAATAGACGGCAAAGAGCTGCAGAATGCAAAGGCTTCGTCCCCAATCGTTTCGAGGCTGTCAGGCAACGAGACGGATGACAATGCGGAGCATCCGCTAAATGCATTGTCCCCTATGCTTTCAACGCCTTCCGGAATCGTTACCAATGCAAGCTGAAAACACCCCTTGAAGCAATTAGCCGGAATGCTGCTGAATGTTCCTCCGCCCTGAGGCTCGAAACTAACGCTTGACACGAGTTGGTTTATTCCTTTTTCATACCATTTCAAGCCATCCATATTCTTTATCTTGAGGGCACCGTTCAAAAAACCGAAATAATCGTATTCCTCGGCAGAAGTGCCAACCTCATACTCAACAATCATGCCTGCGGAAAAAACATCTTGTCCAAATTCGACAACGCTGTTCGGAATGCTGATTCTCGTTATTCCCACATCGGAAAAGGCCTTGTCGCCTATCCTCTTGATTCCTTCGCTAAGCTCGCATCCGACAATCTTTTTACAACCTAGAAAAGCCCTATCCGGAACGGAGGCGGCATTAGTAAGATTCACACTTCTAAGTTTGGAGCTTATATAATATTTTTCCCCGTTTTCGCCCTGAACAACCTCATAGCAATCCTTCGTGCCGCCGAACGGTTCGGCGGAGAATATCTGACCTATCGTCTTATCGCCCAACGTCGGCAAAGACATGCTGTTCAAATTCACGCAACCCGTAAAGATATTCGTTCCATAATCGATTCCCGCGCCAATTGAATCATCGACTCTGAATGTCGTGAGTTTGGCGCATTCTTCAAATGCCCTGTCGCGTATCTCTGAAATCGCAGAAGTAACGTCGAACTCTCTCAGAGACGCGCATCCCTTAAAGGCTTCTTCGCCGATAATCTTGAGCGTTCCGGCAAATGCCTCGTTGCTGAAATAAACATTTTCCAGCTTCTTGCATTCGGCAAACGCCCCTTTGCCGATCTCGATAATGCTCTTTGGAAAACCGTCCCTAGATGCGAAGTTCACCGTGACAAGCTTAGGCATGCCGTAAAATGCGTAGTCGTTTATGGTTTTGCAAGCCCCGCTTATAGTATCCAACTGGCTCGCCTGAACGGACAAGGGGCCTACGGCCATCCAATCGTCATCCGATTTGATAAAATATGCGATTTCGTCCGCTTCATCCATTCTAAGACATGAAGCATCGGAAGCATCGGCGTGCACTGCCAATGCGTGTTTGGCTACCATGCCGTTTGCATCCGAACCCCTCTCGATAGTCAAAGCATCGGACAAATCGTAAACTTCGACCAGCCTGAAACAGCCTGAAAAGGCTTCAGCTTCTATCTGCGTAACGCTCTTCGGTATAGTAATCGAATAAAGGCTGCTGCACCCTTCGAAACATTTGGCGCCTATTGTTTCCAAACCTTCGGGAAGCGTTACGCTGCGCAAATTACCGCAATTCGAAAAGGCGCTTGCGCCTATTGTCCGAATGGTATTCGGCAAAACGACCGTCTCAAGAAAAGACATTTCCCTGAATGCTCCGCTTGCAATCGACACGATCTGATAAATATCGGACTTTCCATCGGAAGTAATGGACACCTCGCTAGGAATCTCGATCTTCTTAAGCGCCTGCGTGGATACGTTCCTGCCAAAACCGCTGATGCATGCAGTCCGCTCGTCTTCTTTGATATCCACATAGTCAAACGAACTATCCACCACATCTGAAACCACGAACAATGCGGAATCGGAAATGGTATTATCCACTACCGACGTAACCGTTATAGTGGCTTTGCCGGTCTTGCGCGGCTTCAGAATGCCTGTATCAATGCCCACATCAAGAATATCGGGGGCATCGCTTTTCCAAACGACAGAAGTGTTGGTGGTATTGGAAGGTCTGAACACGACATTCAACTTGACCTGATTGTCACCGATAAGCACCCGCGCGCTTTCGTATGTCATCGTAATCGCCTGAGGATAAACTTCGTCCTCAGAGAACATCCAGTCGCAAGAAGCAAATGCGGTCAAAACGCAAAACACCAGGGATGCAAGCATTGTCGCAATTCTTATATGTTGCCGCCGATTTCGCATAATAGAATACCTCTGTGTCTTTAACATATAATGAATAAAAACCAAAAAGTCAAAAAAAAATGCCCTGCAAAACAGTCAGCGGTTAACAGGGCCGAGGATTTTTCAGAGGCCTTTAGAAGCGCCCCTTACTCTTTCTCCCCTTGATTTCGCATATCTGCTCTAGCATCAAGCGAGACATTCCTGTTGACCTTGGCATCGTATGTCTGACTCTTGAGAATATCGGCGAAATCGACCCCCGTTGCACTGCTCATGGTGTCGAAAACCTGTTTCATAACAACGGGCATGTTTCCGCTTATCCCCGCTACGGCATCGCTGGTGCTGCCGGCATAAATGCTTATTCCGCTGATGCTTGAAAGCGGCTTGGCTATCCTCTCGGCCATTTCAGGCAAAACGCGTATCATCATCTCGGCAACGGCGGCTTTGTTGTAGTTCTTGTAAGCATCCGCCTTCTTCTGCATGCTTTCGGCCTCCGCTTCGCCTTTCGCCTTTATCGCAAAAGCCTCCGCTTCGCCTTTCAGCCTTATGCTTTCCGCTTCGGCTTGAGCCTTCGCCTTTATTCCCTCCGCTTCCTTCTGCGCCTTCACAAGCTCCGCCTCTGCCTGAGCAGCCGCCTCGTATTTGGCGGCATCCGACGCTTTCTCCATCTTATACTTGTTCGCATCGGAATGTTTCTCTATCTCGTATTTCTCAGCATCGGCCTTTTTCTGCATCTCGGCTTCGAGGATCTTCTCCTTTATGGTCACTTCCCTAGCTTTGAGATCGGCTTCCCTCTCCGCCCTGGCGATTTCGGCATTGACAGTTGCTATTGCAATGGTCCTTTGCTGTTCCTGCTTCTGAATTTCATAAGCCGCATCCGCTATAGCCTTCGCGCTGTCGCTTTCCTTCTTCAGCTGCGCTTTCTTGATTTCAAGCTCGTTCTTCTTGATTGCGATTTCGCTATCGGCCAAAACCCTTGCATCGTTAGCCGCCTTATCGGCTTCCGCCTGGGCAATAGCGACTTCCTTCTCGGCAGTCGCTTTCGCTATGGCCGCATCTTTCTTTATCTTGGACGTATTGTCCATTCCCATATCCGAAATGAGCCCATGCTCGTCGAGAACGTTCTGTATGTTGCACGACAGGATCTCTATTCCGAGGGCCAGCATATCTTTCGCCGCCTTGGCCATGACCTGATCCGAAAACTTATCCCTGTCCTGATTTATGGTCTTGAGATCAAGAGTTCCTATTATCTCCCTCATGTTTCCCTGAAGCGAATCCTGCAAATCGAGCGCTATGTCCTCGACGCGCTTGTTCAGGAAGTTCTTGCATGCAAGTTGTATTCCTTCCTTGTCATTTCGCGTCCGAACCTTGGCGACAGCATCGACTTTCACATTTATGAAATCCTGAGTGGGTATGTAGGTATCCGTTTTTATATCGACGGAAAACTGCCTCAGGCACAACTCATCGACACGTTCGAAAAACGGCAATCTGAATCCCGCTCGCCCAATAAGAACCCTCGGACGCCTTCCGACGCCTGAGATTATCTTCGCAATATCGGGACGGGCTTTCGTATATCCCATCGGTACCACTATGGCCAGAATCAAAACCGCTATCGCAATGCCGACAACAGTCAAAACAGGCAAATTCATAATCATGCTAATATCCTCCTATCTGTTCTTTTCTCAATTCCCAATAATGAAACTATCTCAACAATGAGATTATCTCATCGGTAAACTCCATGCTTGTGGCTTTTCCGCCCAAATCGCGAGTAAGCGCCCTTTTCCGTTCCAATGCAGCGGAAACGGCCTTTCTTATCCGCGCGCTGACAGGCTCCAGCTCCATCCTGTCCAGCATCATGCGCGCCGCATTCAAAAGCGCAAGCGGATTCGCAACGCCCATGCCCGCTATGTCAGGCGCGGAACCATGAACGGCTTCGAAAATCGCAGCATCCTTGCCTATGTTGGCGCCCGCAACGAGCCCAAGCCCGCCAACAAGCCCCGCGATAAGATCGGAAATGATGTCTCCGTAAAGATTAGGCGCGACAAGCACATCGTACTTTTCCGGATGCATCACGAGCTGCATGCACATATTATCCACTATCTTGTCATCAGATTCAACATTCGGATATTCGGTTGCAATGGATTTGAACAAGGACAAGAACAAACCGTCCGTTTTCTTCAATATGTTCGCCTTGTGAATGCAAGTGACTTTCTTGCGTCCGCAGCGCACGGCATAATCGAAGGCATACCTTATTATCCTCTCGGACGACGCCTTCGTTATCCTCTTTACGGCCTCGAACCCGTCAGTAATCTCCCGCTCCTCGCCTATATACAAGTCCTCGGTGTTTTCGCGTACCGTCACTACATCGACATTCGAAAACCTTGAAACCCCCGGTATCGACACGGCGGGCCTGACGTTCGCATACAAATCGAAAGCAAGGCGCAAAGAAACGTTCACGGACCTGAAACCCTTTCCGATAGGCGTGGTCACCGGCCCTTTGAGCGCAACCTTGTATTTCCTTATGGCGTCGAGCGTTTCATCCGCCACGAGCGTTCCGCATTTATCAAGCGAAGTCTGACCTATGTCGTATTCATGATACGAAAGCCCTGCGCCCGCCGCATCCATAATCCTGATCACGGATTCCATTATCTCCGGACCTATCCCATCGCCCTTCAAAATCACGACGTCTTTCATTCCTTCCCCTCAAAACCCACATACTTCGTCGCAGGCCGAACGATCTTATTGCAATAAAGCAAGTTCTCTATGTCATGAGCTATCCATCCCACCACGCGAGAAGAGGCGAAAACGGGTATGAACAAATCGCGCGGCATATCCAGTAGCTCGTATATGAGTCCCGCATAGAAATCGACATTCGCGCACGATTCGGCTTTGATTTTCTTGCTGAGCATCTCCCTTGCGATCTTCTCAAACCTTTCATAAAGCCTTATCTTGCGGCTTTTCTTGAATTCGGAAAGCTTCCTCGCCTCATCTCTCAATATTTCGCATCTGGGATCGGATTTGGTGTAAATCGCATGTCCGACCCCATAGACAAGCCCGCTTCTGTCGAAATAGTTTTTGTCGAACATCCTTTCTATCACGCCCTTTATCTGGGCGTCGCCGGCGTCGATTCCGATATCGTCTATTACCTGGGACATCATATCCTGAACCGCCATGCTCGCCCCGCCGTGCCGCGGTCCCTTGAGGGAAGCCATCGAAGCGCAAATCATGGAATACAGATCGGTAAGGGTGGACGAAACCACCGTTCCCACGAATGCGCTGTTGTTTCCTCCGCTATGGTCGGCATGAACCATCAGACACCTGTCCAAAGTCTTTGCTTCAAGCTCCGTAAAGCAACCGTCCTTTCTCGAAAGATACAAAATGCTTTCCGCAAACGAATAGTCCTTTCTGGGATAATGGATATGAAGCGAATCCCTGTCTATGTAATGGCTTTTGGCCTGCAGGCAATACGATATGATTGCCGGCATCTTCGACATCAGCGAAATCCCCTTTCTGATAAGCTCAAGCGGCTGCGTATTGTCAGGATCGGAATCGAAAGAATATAGCGACAATATTGATCGCGTGATATGGTTCATAAGGGATCGCGACGGACTCGGCAATATTATGTTTTCCAGAAAACCGTTCGGCAGTTCGTAGTTTTCGCGTATTATCTTCTTGAATTCCTGAGACTCGCTCGCATTAGGATAATGCCCGAACAGAAGGAGAAAGCAAGTGTTCTCATATCCGAAATCCCCATTCGCCGATTTGACGACATCGCGGATGTCCATGTTCCTGAAGTACAGATTCCCTTCCTTGGGAATCTTGACATCGTTCTCTACCGTATAGCCCGACACATCCGATATTTTCGACAAACCCACCAGAACGCCGGTTCCGTTTTCGTTCCTCAGCCCTTTCTTGACCTTGTATTTGGTGTAAAGACCCGGATCGATATGACCATCCCGTATGAGATCAGAATACTTGTATGCCAGAAAATCGCTCATCGGACCGCACCTCGCCATCCCCGCCTTATCTTGTTCAACAAGCCGCCTGCCAATATCAATTCGTATTCCTCGAAGGAAAGCGTATTCGCCTGAACGTATTTCCTGCCGTTATGATATATCTCGATCTTCTTCATATCGAAGTGGACTTCCACCTCATCCGAAATCTTCGCAGGCAATTCGCCTGTTATAGGCAATATTCCGAAATTTATCAGATTCTTCCTGTGTATCCTCGCAAAAGACGGAGCGATGACCGCTTTTATCCCAAGATACCTCGGAGCGATAGCGGCATGCTCGCGACTCGAGCCCTGCCCGTAATTGGCGCCCGCCACTATGACGCCGCCCTGAAACTCCTTGCACCTTTCGACAAATCCGGAATCCTGCCTGCAAAATACGAATTGCGAGATTTTCTCTATGTTGCTTCTGTAAGGCAAGACATCCGCCCCCGCCGGCATTATGTGATCAGTCGTTATGTTGTCGCCCAGAACAATCGTCACCTTCGCCGCAAATGCGTTCCGACTACCCATCGGATCCGAATGAGCTATGGGATCGAAATCCGGAAACATCCTTATGTTCGGTCCCATCTCCGGCTCGCCCGAGAAATCGGGCATTATCAGCAAGCTGCTATCGACGGGATAAGGGGATTTGAAATCGAATTCGCCGGCATCGAAGCGTTCCGCCTGCGTCACATAGCCTGCGATAGCGGAGGCGGCGGCGGTCTCCGGAGAAACGAGATAGACATTCGCGCTTTCCGTTCCGCTCCTGCCGTAGAAGTTCCTATTGAACGTTCTAAGCGAAACAGCATCGGTCTTCGGCGACTGCCCCATGCCGATGCAAGGTCCGCAAGCCGTTTCCAGCAGCCTCGCGCCGGCATCCAGAAAAATGCGCAGAATTCCGCTTTCGGTTATCATCTTCATGACTTGCAGGCTTCCAGGAGCGATCGCCAATGAAACGTCCTTATGAACCTTCTTCCCCTTCAGTATGGCAGCCGCTTTCGCCAAGTCCGCATAGCTGGAATTCGTGCAGCTTCCGATTAGCACCTGATCGACCTTGAGGTTTGCGAGCGATGATATTTCCTTGACATTGTCAGGAGAATGAGGACATGACGCAACGGGCTTGAGAGCGCTCAGATCCAATGTTATCCTTTCATCGTATTCGGAATCCGAATCCCTTTCCATCGGCGTGAAATCCTTCTGCCTGCCTTGCAAAGCGAGAAACTCTCTCGTCCGTTCGTCCGAT